>NZ_JATABH010000003.1:0-158678 GCF_036533775.1 Vibrio sp. M260112
GTTCGATCCCCAAAAAGTTAAGGGCGATGCGAGAGCGAGTGAAGCGCTACATTCTGCCAGAGCGAAAAAAACGGCCCAAATCAAGGACCGTTCGTATGAATAAGACTCGCTATCCAGTTCGTTCCAAACACGTTAAGTGATAGGAGTTACCGTATAACGGTGGTTTTTTGCATTTATGAATTGATTAGTGAAGGATACGAGCGCGAATAGTACCTTCGATGCTTTTTAGCTTTTTCAGTGCTTCTTCAGAGCGTTCCGTCTCTACATCAATAACCACATAACCGAAGTCTGCTGCTGTCTGTAGGTATTGACCTGCGATGTTAATCCCCTCTTCAGCGAAGATGGTGTTAATTTGAGTCAGAATACCTGGACGGTTTTCGTGAATGTGCAGCAGTCGTGAACAATCGCGATGCTCTGGTAGAGAAACTTCAGGGAAGTTAACGCTTGATAGCGTTGAACCATTGTCTGAGTACTTAGCCAACTTTCCTGCTACTTCTACGCCAATGTTTTCTTGAGCTTCTTGAGTTGAGCCGCCTACGTGAGGAGTTAGGATCACGTTATCGAATTTTTGCAGTGGAGACTCAAATGGATCTGCGTTGGTTTTTGGCTCGGTCGGGAATACGTCAATTGCCGCACCAGCAAGGTGACCTGCTTCCAGACTATGGCAGAGTGCTTCGATATCAACCACGGTACCACGAGCAGCGTTGATAAAGATTGAACCTGGCTTCATGCGAGCGAACTCTTCGGCACCCATCATGTTCTTTGTATCAGCGGTTTCAGGAACGTGAAGTGAGATGACATCACATTTATTCAGAAGCTCACTCATAGTGTGGACTTGAGTCGCGTTACCTAGTGAAAGCTTGTTCTCAATATCGTAGAAGTAGACACGCATACCCAGGTTTTCAGCAATAATACCTAACTGTGTACCAATGTGACCATAACCGATAATACCTAAACGTTTACCGCGTGCTTCGTATGAATTGTCAGCACTCTTCTTCCAAATACCACGGTGAGCTAGCGCGTTCTTTTCTGGAATACCGCGTAGTAGCAATAAGATCTGACCTAGTACCAATTCCGCAACACTACGTGTATTTGAGAAAGGTGCGTTAAATACTGGAATACCGCGAGATGCGGCTGCTTTAAGATCAACTTGGTTGGTACCAATACAGAAACAGCCAATGGCGACTAACTTTTCGGCAGCGTTGATCACTTCTTCTGTCAAATTAGTGCGCGAACGGATACCAATAAAATGGACATCCTTAACGGCTTCTAGAAGCTCATCTTCTGGAAGTGAACCTTTGTGATACTCAATGTTGGTGTAGCCGGCAGCCTGAAGAACTTCTACTGTTGATGGATGTAGACCTTCAAGCAAGAGAATTTTTATTTTGTCTTTTTCCAGTGAAACTTTGGCCATTGTCTTCTTCCTTAAAGTGGGGAAATTGGGCTTAAGTGGCGCACATTAGACTAAAGCAGATAAAGCAAACGTTTTTATCAGCGTTATGTAGTACGCAAACGTTTTCCTTGTGCGTCTTCTGACCATTAACTTAACAAAAAAAATACAGTTTGGGTAAGAAAATTACGGAATAAGGCAGAATATTTATTGATTAAAATGAAAAAAACGGCGCCAAATGGCGCCGCTTGTAATGAAATAACCAAAATTGATGGGTTACTCTTCGATTTTTGCCCCTTCCGGCGTGCCAGTGATGACAACATCAGCACCACGGTGTGCGAATAGACCAACAGTGACGACACCAGCAATAGAGTTGATTTTATCTTCTAGATCTTTTGGATCAGTAATCTTCATGCCATGCACATCAAGAATAACGTTGCCATTGTCAGTGACTACACCTTCACGGTAAGCAGGATCACCACCTAATTTAACCAACTGGCGAGCGACGTAAGAGCGTGCCATTGGGATAACTTCTACTGGTAGTGGGAATTGGCCAAGTACGTCGACTGCTTTAGTATTGTCAACGATACAGACGAACTTCTCAGAAATAGCAGCAACAATTTTCTCACGAGTCAGTGCTGCGCCACCGCCTTTGATCATGTCACGAGATGCGTTGATCTCATCAGCACCATCAACATAGATGTCTAGCATCGCAACATCGTTGCAGTCGAAGACTTCAATGCCGAGACCTTTTAGCTTTTCAGTTGATGCTTCAGAGCTTGAAACAGCACCTTTGATGTCATCTTTCATTGTTGCAAGTGCATCGATGAAGTGATTCACAGTAGAGCCTGTACCAACACCAACAATGCTGCCTTTTTCAACATACTTAAGTGCTGCCCAACCAGCTTCTTTCTTCATTTCATCTTGAGTCATGCTCATCTCCTAGAGGCGGTAGTAAAATCGTTTGCGGCGGCGATTATAGCTGCAAATTGGTTTTATTCCCAATCCCAGATCTGGCTTGGCGTCACTATTTTAGGTAGAGGTACATCCCAAGACTCAATAGGCAGTGAGTCGACTTGTTGGCAGTCATGGGCTAATCCAATCGGTTTAGGCCCGAGGCGTGTGTTGAACCAAGGCTCTAGCGTTCGATCGTAGTAGCCCCCTCCCATTCCTAGGCGATGTCCAGTCGAGTCAAAAGCGACTAAAGGGGTGCAGATGAGATCAAGCTGAGCGACAGGAATAATCTGAGTCTGGTTTAATTTGGGTTCTGCAATTGCATAGCGGTTTAGCACCATAGGTGTCGTGCTTGAGTATCGAAGAAACAGTAGATGACCGTGGGAGAAGGGATGAATTACAGGCAAGTAGACATCCTTTCCCTGATGCCATAGCCATTCAATGAGTGGTTTAGTATCGATCTCGCCATCTGCGGTGATGTACAAAGCGATGTGTTGTGCTGAGGCGCTCTCAGGCAATTGCTTGAATTGTGTCACTAAGTCTAATCCTGCCAGATATTGCGTGTCGCTACTGAGCGCATTGCGTTTCTGTCGAATGACTTTGCGTAAGTCTTGGCGTGAAAGAGTCATGACATTACCCATGGTTGCTGGGTATCGAGATAGGGATACCCCAGAGTGCCGTTGGAGATATGGACCCTTGAACCAGCTGGTTCAAGGCGGATCAGCAGAGATAACCGTAGGCTTCTCGGTACAAGCCGAGCTTGCTCAATAGCTATCAAGTACTAACCCTTGGGTATTGCTTATCGGCTCAGGGACTTAATCCCCTCACGAACACTCCAGGGTAAATTCTTGATGGTGTAAAGGTTACTGCTGTCCTGGCTTAACTTTACTAATTGCATCATCCAAAGACGCAGAGAGCAGTTCCATACGCTCAACCATTGCATCTTGTTCCTGCTTTGAATCGTTGTCGCGGACTTCGAGTTCGTGACAAAAGTTTAAGGCAACAAAGGTCAGCAGCTGTACTTCGTTGGTCATCTTGGTTTTAGCCGCTAACTCTTTAAGGCGATCATCTAAACGTGCTGCTGCATTGATCAAAGACTCTTCTTGTCCTGCTGGACAGTTAACACGAGTTAGTTTGCCTAAGATTTCGACTTCTACCGCTTGATTACTCATACCGACTCTATATCTGTTGTCTAAGGTGATAAAGCAGATAATCACCGAGGGAGAAACTATAGAAAAAGCCTTATTAAGATTCAAGCTTTTCAGTTAGACCTAACCAAAATCAGTGTGTAACAACACAGTAATTGGGCAATTTGTGTAAAAGCTCCCCACAATTGCGCAATCACGCGTTTTCGCCTGCTTTGGTAAGTGATACGATTGAGGATATTTACTTTATTTTAGGTCATAGCAATGAGCGACACCAAATTACCTGATTATCTGACATTTGCCAGTGAGTTACAGTCGGCAGGCTTAGCGGTTAACCCAGCAGAACTTCACGGCTTGCTCACTGGAATGCTTTGTGGCGGTTTGAGCCTAATAGATAAAAGTTGGCAGCCACTTGTTTATGACTATGTGAGTGAAGGTATGGGGTGGCCTACAAAATCTTTGCAGTTAGCCGAAGGCACTTTAGATGCAACTATTCAGGAGCTAACAGGTTCTGGAATGGATCTTGAGCTACTCCTTCCCGATGATGAAGCGAGTGCAACACTGTTTGACGTCGCAGATGGTTTGGCCGAATGGGTTAACCACTTTATTTCTGGTCTTGGTTTAATCAATGCTGCGCTCAATAAGGCATCAAGTGACGTTAAAGAGGCATTGGCTGATTTAGAAGAAATAGCCAAACTGGGTATTGACGAAGAGGATGATCTCGAAGAACAAGCTCAGTTATTAGAGCACGTGATCGAACATGTTAAGGCATGTGTGTTGACCATTCATGCAGAATTTGGCCAAAAACCGGTCGAGAAACAGGCTCCAACGATTCATTAATAGGTAACGCGATGAAGCAGTTTGATGTGGTGATTGCTGGTGGTGCTATGGCAGGAATGACCTTAGCATTAGCGATAAATAAGCTTTCCAAACAACCTTTGTCTATTGCGGTGATAGAACCTTTTCCTGTTGACGATCAGGCTCATCCTGGCTTTGATTCACGTTCGATTGCACTTTCCTATGGTAGCGCGGCGATCCTGAGGAAGTTTGGTTTATGGGAAGAAATTGCAAAAATTGCCACGCCAATTGAACACATTCATGTCTCCGACCGAACCCATGCAGGTCTGACCGATATCGCAACTCAGGAAGTGGGTCTAGAAGCCTTGGGGTATGTTGTCGAATTGGCTGATGTTGGTCGTATTTACAATAGTCAGGCTCAGTTAGACGGCAATATTGAACTGATCCAAGCTTCTGTAAGTCAAGTTACTCGTCATGAGAAAAAAGTGCAGATAAGGCTCACCAATGAAACGGTGGTTGAAGGTAAATTGTTGGTTGCGGCAGATGGCGCGATGTCTACCTGTTGCCAGCAGTTGGGGCATGAACTGACTGAGCATAACTTCGATCAAGTTGCTGTGATAGCGAATGTTACCACAGAGCTTGCTCATAAGGGGCAAGCATTTGAGCGTTTCACCGAGTCCGGACCTGTTGCCCTGTTACCTATGTCGGAAGGGCGTATGTCCTTAGTTTGGTGTTTGCGTCCAGAACATGCGACAGAAGTCATGGACTATGATGACAAACAGTTCTTGTCAGAGCTTCAAACGGCATTTGGTTGGCGGTTAGGTAAGTTAAAAAAAGTCGGACAGCGAGCGAGCTACCCGTTACTACTTAGATACCGAAAAGAAAATGTTTCGCACCGCTTTGCTGTTGTCGGGAATGCGGCACAAACGCTTCACCCTATCGCTGGACAGGGATTTAACTTAGGTATCAGAGACGTCGCTACCTTGGCTGAAAGTATTGCAAATTCGACACATGATGTGGGTTGTTATCAGGTTTTAAAACGCTTTAAGCAGTCTCGATGTGATGATCGTGATGCGACAATTGAGATGACCTCTGCGTTAGTACATCTGTTTTCAAATGATTACTTAGCGACGCGGATCGGGCGAAATGTGGGTCTGTTTGCGATGGATAATTTGCCGATACTCAAAACACCACTATTGAGAAGAACATTAGGTTTGGTGTCTCGTTAGAGATATCAGCAAGGACACAAAGATATGATGCAAAGTGTAGATATCGCCATTGTTGGTGGTGGAATGGTTGGCTTAGCGCTCGCCGCTGCGTTCAAAGATACAGAACTACGTATCGCGGTGATCGAAAGTCGTGAACCAGAAAGTGAGCTTGGTGAGCTTCCTGATGTGCGTGTTTCAGCATTAAGTCGTTCTAGTGAGACAATTTTGCGAAACCTAGGGGCATGGCAAGGAATCGTTCAGCGTCGAGCGGCCCCTTATCGTGCAATGGAAGTCTGGGAACAAGACAGTTTTGCTCGAATTGAGTTCGAAGCACAGCAGCTAGCGCAACCGGACCTCGGTCATATTGTTGAGAACCGAGTTATTCAACTTGCGTTACTTGATCAAGTTAAGCAGCAAAGTAATGTCACTCTATTTATGCCGGCGAAATGTGCTTCGATGGCGATTGGAGAGAGTGAAGCATGGATCAACTTAGATAGCGGGCAATCATTGACGGCCAAGCTAGTTGTTGGTGCTGATGGCGCCAACTCTTGGGTACGCAAGCAGCAAGATATTCCTTTGACACATTGGGATTACGGTCACAGCGCGATTGTTGCTAACGTTCGTACTCAAGAATCTCACCAAGGTGTTGCGCGTCAAACCTTTACACCTCAAGGTCCAGTGGCTTTTCTTCCTTTAGGTGAAGATAATTTGAGTTCTATTGTGTGGTCGACGGAACCGAATCGTGCTGAACGTTTACTTGGTATGTCAGCCAATGAGTTTAGTAAAGTGCTTACTGCTGAGTTTGATAATAGACTTGGCTTGTGTGAAGTGCTTGGTGAGCGATTCGCCTTCCCATTAAAAATGCGCTATGCACGCGACTTTGTGACAGAGCGAGTTGCATTAATTGGAGATGCGGCACATACCATTCACCCACTCGCAGGGCAGGGGGTAAACTTAGGTTTGCTTGATGCGGCGAGTCTTGCCCAACACGTACTAGAAATGTGGCAGCAAGGTGAAGACTTTGGGACTAAACGAAATCTACGGGGTTATGAACGTTGGCGTAAAGCTGAGGCCGCTAAGATGATTGCGGCAATGCAAGGATTTAAAGATCTCTTCGAAGGCAATAATCCAGCGAAAAAACTGCTCCGCGGTATAGGTATGAAGCTAGCAGGCCAACTTCCTGGTGCAAAAGATGAGATTATGAAGCGCGCATTGGGTTTGAAAGGTGATTTGCCGAAACTGGCACAGAACAGAGGAATAAAATCTCAAACCCACTAAAGTGGAAAGGGTTGGCATTGCCAACCCTTTTTAAATTCTGTTATGCGTATGCACAGCGGAGTTTCATGATTTCTTTATTGATCTCTTTTACCGCTTGAAAATGCCTGCGCTCTGCCTTTTCTGGCAGAATAAGCTTACCGTTATCAAACTCAAATTTACCTACTCCGTAGATATAAATCCTTCCTTTAAATAGTCGACTAATGTGTTTAGCAATCATACCTGGTGTATAGCGCTTAAACAGTCTCATATATTTGTCCTTATGTTTAGCAAGCACCGCAATTATACTGAGTTCCCACCGTTAATTGTGTGATTGTCATGGGGGAATATGCAGTCAAAACTGTGTTATTTGGATATTTGTGTTGCTGTAGGCAAATTCGCGGATAAATATCCAAATTATTGTGATAATTACCTCATTTATGTTCTGAGTTAGGAACTTATAGAAGCTCTTAATCGTGAAGTATTAAGCCTCAACTATGTGACAGTTTTAAGAATAGTTTAACTTTTTAATTGGGTGTTAATTTGGTGTTAAATTTGCAAAAAAAAGCCCGCTTCAAGGCGGGCGAATAGTCACAGATGCATTACACAAAAAGTGGATGTCCTGAAACAATCAGTGGATTCACTTTTTTTTGTTGGAGAAGGAGTGCACTCGCATTCCAAGTTATATACAGACTCTTCAGCGAGTGTCGAACGGGGCACATGACCTTTGTTCGAACTTTAACCAACAAAAACAGAATACTTCAAAAAACACACCTTGACTACTTATGCTTTTAAATTGAATAAAAACTTAACAACCAATACTTGGGTGTGAGACGCTAATCACCAATTAATGAAATCGATTGCAAAAAAATATCTGAATGTTATCCAACTTGGGTAGGTTTCGTTTCAGTCGCGGCAGATATTGGCGACTCTAGGTTGGCAAAGGCGAATCAAATCATCACATTGGAGGGCAATACCCGCCATATTGGAGCCACTGCTGATGGTGACTTCAGGTTCACTCAGAAGTTGTTGATCGAAGATCACGGCCATTGGCGTTTTTAAAAGAAGGGGAACGACGGTACCAATCTGGTAGCCCGTTAAACTCGCTACCTGCTCCATAGATACGCAGGTCATACGTCGCCACTCTAGTAAAGCCCTGACTTTCTTGGGATCGATAGATTGATCTCCGGGTGCACAAGCGATGGCGTAACGATTGCTCATATCTCTCAGTACAATCGACTTCACCATCTGACTTGGGCGAATACCTCTTTGCATCGCCGCATCTTCAATTGTGACGGCTGGACGTTGATGAGGCAGCAGGCGAAAATTGACCTGCTGCGATTCAAGGTATTGGGTAATATGAGTAGAAAACGGACTAGTCATTGTCTTCAAGTGAGTAAGGAAGGGACGCGAAAGTCCACTGACTTTGAGCCTGGTCTTTAAGGCGTAGCTGAGTGTCCTCTTCCAAGTTGTTTGGTAATACAACAAGAGCCAAGGCATGGTTATCACTATAGCGATAGTGTGCGAGCAGTTGACCCGCGCTACGCCAGTTTTCTCCAACAGCGCGCTCTAGTTCTGCGTTAGCAGCAATCTCCTGCTGTGCTTCCCCTTTAATAATGAATAGCGCACGTTTGTTAATCCCGCGATATTTAGCTCGTGCTACCGTTTCCTGTCCGGTGTAACAGCCTTTAGTGAAGCTAATACCCGCTAAAGCTTGAACATTGAGTGCTTGTGGTATGTGCTCATTTTGCTGTTCAGCTGTTAAGATCGGCAAACCCGCTTGGATATCGAGGAGTGTCCAAAGTGTCTCATCAACCTTGTCAGCTTGGCTTGAAGCCACAATGTGCTGTGCCGCCTCTTGTGTTATTAGCAGCAACCAGCGCTGGTGGTCTATTTTAACGGCTGTTCCGCCATCTATTGGGCGCACATCTCCAGATAGAGTAGAGAGTCTATCAACCAGTTCGGTTGCCTTTTCACCCATCACACCCAGAGCGATCTCGTCGGCTTGCTTGATTTCTACCTTTGAAAAAACGGCATACTTTTTAATTTCAGCCAGCTCTTTTTCGATCACTGCTGACGGTTGAAACATGGCATAACCATCATTGTGATGGAAGAGTCGGAATACACTCCAGACTTTACCTTTGGCATCGCAGTGGGCGCCAAATGTGGATAAATGTGGTTCTAGCTTAACCACATCGCAGGTAACTTGGCCTTGTAAGTAAGACTTCTTATCTTCACCAACCATGGTGATTGCAGCCCATGAGTTGAGAGGGGCAATCGCCAGTTGGGGAAGAACATCATTTGACGCGAGTTGTAAGGGTGCAAAGTCGTTGTGCCAATCCATGATAGTTACCTAATAAGTAGTTGATGGCCGTATGTTATCGCCTATTCCTAGTGATAAACAACCTTTCGAATTGTGTGCCATTCATAATCTAGATAGTGAACGAAAATAGTGACCTTAGTCGGGAGTGTGACTGACGTACTAGTTGTAAGCTTATTTGCTTGTTACACTCGGCGCAAACAACCGATAAGGTGAGGAAGTAGAATGTATACCGCAGAACAAAAAGCGCGTATTAAATGGGCGTGTCGCCGTGGAATGTTAGAACTCGACGTAGTGATCATGCCATTTTTTGAAGAATGCTTTGATGGCCTACAAGAAAATGAACAACGTGACTTTGTCTCACTGCTGGAGTGTGATGATCCAGATTTGTTTACCTGGATTATGGGACATGGTCGAAGCGAGAACTTAGGCCATGCAGCAATGGTAGATAAGATTGTCGCGCATAACCTCAGCAAAGTGCGTTAATCTCACTTTAACCCCATCAGCTATTGCGCTAAAGGCCAATACCTTGCTACTGGTTTTGGCCTTCTCAATAATTACCCTCTCTACATTACCGTTAGCCCCAACCTTTTTGCTTTTGTTTGTGCTTTTTAAACACGTCAAGGCAGAACCGTTACTTATTAAGTCATTGCGAGATGAAGTGAGTTTTTTTTCTGCAACGCAATATCAATCAACTCGTGGTCGGCATAAGATCAAAAAAGTGATGTTCACGTTTCTACCGATCGGCTTGGTGATCATTCATCGCAATGAGGAAAGAGTGATGCTGTGGCGAGATAGTGTCACAGAAGCAAAATATCGTGAGTTAGTGGTGATGTTAAAAAGGGAGCCATAGGCTCCCTCAAGTGAGATTATTTTAGCTTCTCTGGTACTAAAATTGTTGGACCACTGTCTTCGGCAAGTTCAGGGTAGTCTAGAGTGTAGTGTAGGCCGCGGCTCTCTTTGCGTTCCATTGCACAACGTACCATAAGCTCAGCAACCTGTAGTAGATTACGCAGTTCAAGTAAGTTGTTAGATACTCTGAAGTTACTGTAGTACTCGTGTGTTTCCTGCTGAAGTAGCTGGATTCGGCGCAATGCACGCTCCAAACGCTTATCGGTTCTAACGATCCCCATGTAGTCCCACATAAAGAGACGTAACTCATGCCAGTTATGCTGAATGACGACCTCTTCATCTGAGCAGCTAACCTGACTTTCATCCCAAGCAGGAAGACTTGGTGGCAACGTTGCTTGATCGAGATTTGTGATGATGTCATTGGCAGCAGCCCACGCGTAGACCACACACTCAAGCAAAGAATTTGATGCCATGCGGTTTGCACCGTGTAGACCGGTATAGCTGACTTCACCGATTGCATAGAGTTGAGAGAGATCCGTTTGGCCTGTCTGCTCAACCATAACGCCACCACAGGTGTAGTGTGCCGCAGGAACCACTGGGATTGGTTCTTTGGTCATATCTATGCCAAGCTCGAGCAGGCGCGTATTGATGGTTGGGAAGTGTTTCTCAATAAAATCTGCTGGCTTATGACTAATGTCTAGGTACATACAGTCTGCACCCAGTCGTTTCATTTCAAAGTCGATAGCACGAGCGACCACATCACGTGGTGCAAGCTCTTCACGTGGATCGAAATCAGGCATAAAGCGAGAGCCGTCAGGACGACGTAAATAGGCGCCTTCACCGCGCAAAGCTTCTGTGAGCAAGAAGTTTCGAGCTTCTGGATGATATAAACAGGTTGGATGGAATTGATTGAACTCTAGGTTTGCCACTCGACAGCCTGCGCGCCAAGCCATCGCGATACCATCACCGGATGAAACGTCAGGGTTAGATGTGTATTGGTATACTTTTGATGCTCCACCTGTCGCAAGAACGACGAACTTTGAACGTACAGTTTCGACGTGCTCCTGATTACGGTTCCAGATGTATGCACCGACAACCTTTTTGCTGTCTCCACCGACTTTGTCTTCGGTAATTAAGTCTAGGGCGTTATGACGCTCTAAAACCGTAATGTTTGGGTGATTATGAACATTGTCTTGCAGAGAGGTTTGCATTGCCATGCCTGTAGCATCGGCGGCATGTAAAATGCGACGATGGCTGTGGCCACCCTCTCTGGTTAAGTGGTAACGAGGGGCCTCATCACTATCGTTTTCTTCACGATCAAATGGAACGCCACCATCGATTAGCCATTGCACACACTCTTTGGCGTTTCGGGCAATAAACTCAACCGTCTCTTTTTCGCAAATGCCTGCACCTGCGATTAGGGTGTCTTGAACGTGCGATTCAATGCTGTCTGACTCATCGAAAACTGCGGCGATACCACCTTGCGCGTAATAGGTCGCTCCTTCGCTACGAGCTCCTTTACTCAGCACGATGACTTTGCCGTATTCAGCGACACGCAACGCCAACGATAGACCTGCTGCGCCACTACCCACCACCAACACATCACACTGATGTTCACAGTTTGCGTTCATAAAACTTTATCATTCCCGAGTTAAGTTGTATCTGTGCGCCTTCCTTCCCGAAAAAACGCATAGACAACAGAGCGATCCCGCTCTTAAATCTGTCATTGAATTGCATATTTGACTCACAAAACAAAAGAGTCAATCCGCTATAGTACCACTCCAAGAATGGCTTTGCATAAATGCAATTGTTCGTAAATAGCATTGCTTTTCTTTACCTACATCCCCACAATTTGGAACATAGGTAGTTTGGTGCATCATTGCGTAAAAATAGTTTGAAGAATTTTTTGAACTTATCTTTATTAGCTAGGTCACAATAGTGCTCAAGTAAGCAGTGGTGTCAAGACTACATTTTGCATAATTAATGTCCATGTCAGAGAAGATAGGGGCGAATAACAATAGGAGTACCCGCTCGAATGAACGAGCAGCTGACCGATCAAGTATTAATTGAGCGAGTTCAGAATGGGGATAAGCAAGCATTCAACTTGTTGGTGACTAAGTACCAGAACAAAGTTTGCAATCTTATTTCTCGCTATGTGAATAATCCTGGTGATGTTCCCGATGTAGCACAAGAAGCATTTATTAAGGCGTACCGAGCGATACCAAGCTTTCGTGGTGAAAGTGCCTTCTATACTTGGTTATATCGGATTGCCGTTAATACTGCAAAAAACCACCTTGTCGCACAGGGCAGAAGACCCCCTGCACAAGATGTGGATACTGAAGATGCTGAATATTACGAAACGGGTAATGCATTAAAAGAAATTTCGAACCCTGAGAACTTAACGTTGTCCAATGAATTGAAACGTGTTGTTTTCAGTGCGATTGATGCACTGCCTGATGATTTAAAAACCGCAATGACGTTGCGCGAGCTCGATGGCTTAAGCTACGAAGAAATAGCAGCGGTTATGGATTGCCCTGTAGGAACGGTACGTTCGCGTATCTTCCGTGCTCGTGAAGCGGTTGAAAAGAAAATTCAACCCCTTTTGCAACGCTAGACCAGTAACATTAATGGTGAAAATAATGGCTGACAAAGAGAAACTTTCAGCACTCATGGATGGAGAGTTGGTTGATAAAGCTCTGATAAGTGAACTAGAGCAAGACCAAGAAAGCCTGCAATCATGGCACAATTATCATTTAATTGGTGACGTGATGCGTGGTGAGGCTCCGGAAAAACCGGAGTGGAACATTGCTGAAAGCGTAGCGCTAGCACTTGAAAGTGAACCAGCGCACTCAACAGTAACTCAGTTAGCGCAGCACCGTCGTGTTGAGTCTCAACCGACGCCGTCACAAGCTCGTCGTCAAATGCCTGCTTGGTTAAGCCAATTTGGTCAGGTCGCTATGGCTGCCTGTGTCTCGTTGGTTGTTATTCTTGGCGTGCAACAATATGGCGGCTCGGATGCTAGCGTTCCAGAAGCGGAAACTTTACCTGTTCTGCAAACCATTCCTTTCTCTGGAAGTGCTGAACCAGTGAGCTTAACCCGCTCTTCGCTTGAACAATCGAATACCAATGAATTAAATGTTCAGGAACAACGTCGTCGCATTAATGCGATGCTACAAGACTACGAATTACAGCTACGCTTGAATAGTGACAACGGCCTTGAGCACAGTGATAATCCTGAAACGGTAGTTGAATGAAAAAAATTCTGATCAGTGTGCTGACACTGCTCAGTTTGAATACAACATTGGCCTTTGCAGATGATGATTCTGCAGAGGCTTTGTTGCATCAAATGAACGAGGCAAGTCAGCATTTAAATTACGAACTGTCTTATATTTTAATTAAGAAAAATAGCATTGAACCACTGCTGTACCGACACGCTCGCGCAGAGGGTAAGCAACTTGCTCATCTACTTTACTTGAGTGGCCCAGTAAGAGAGGTTATTCGACGTGGTGATGAAGTGAGTTACATCGAACCTGGCGTCGAACCTTTTACGATTGAATCCGGTAACTTGGTTGCACCAACCATCCCTATGCTCAATGCCAATGTTGATAAGTTGAAAGGGTTTTACGACTTTATTCCTGTCGGACGCGCGCGCGAAGCGGGTACCGCATGTCAGGTGTTACGTGTTGTGCCTAAAGATGGGCAGCGTTACTCGTATGTGCTGTGGGTAGATGAAAAAAGCAAATTACCTTTACGGGCTGATCTGGTTGATCGAGACGGTGAAGTGTTAGAGCAGTACCGAACCATCTCATTTAGTGTTAACGATCAGATTGGACAGGCGATGAGTGGACTGAATCAGGTCAAATTGCCAGAAGTTCTCTCTTTGCCTAAAGGTCAGGTGAGCAGTTCATATTGGACGGTTGGTTGGATCCCTAATGGTTTCGAGCCGAAAGAGCTCAATCGTTATCGAATGAACAATACCGACCGCATGGTCGAAAGCCAAATGTACAGTGATGGCTTATTTAATTTTTCTATCTATATCTCGGATAGTGATGACTTGTCGCTTAAAGGACAGCTAGTGAGACAAGGTCGCAGAACGCTGCATAGCTTTGTTCGCGGCGAGTACGAAATCTCTGTTATCGGTGATATCCCCCCTGCTACTGCCAAACGTATTGCTCTGTCAGTGACGTTTGTAAAGAGTGAGAGTACCACCCAATGATGACCGCATTGGCAACAGTTTCTGAGGTGACAGAGCTGGCATCGGGATTTGATGTCGAGCTAAGTTGCGAACAGCAGACGAGCTGCAGTAGCTGTTCATCTCAGAAGAGCTGTGGGACGGGCATTGTATCTAAAGCCGTGGGGAAAAAATCGCTCCACTGGCATCTAGTGACAGATAAGCGAGTTGAGAAAGGGCAAGTGGTGGAAATCGGTTTGCCTGAAAAAAGCGTATTGCAGTCCGCAGCGCTGGTTTATCTCTTGCCACTGTTTGCGATGATCATTGGCGCGTTGGTCGCTCAATGGTGGATTGTCCCTGCGTTTTCTCTCGGAGAGGGGGTAGTCATCCTCACTTCGGCTCTTGCAACGGTTGGAGGGATTTATCTAGCAAAAAGATTATCTTTCAGATTAGAGCAGCAATCTTCGCAGCAAGTCATATTATTAAGGGTATTAGGTGAGCCAATTAGCTAGTGCGAAGCGGCTAGAAATTGGGTAGAATCTGCCAACTTGATTGAAATGCCGTCACAAGACGGCTTTCTTGTCCCCATTTATAAGAGTTTAGTCACCCCAAATCATGAAGCACATTCGTAACTTTTCGATTATCGCCCACATCGACCATGGTAAGTCGACCCTATCAGACCGTTTAATCCAAGTATGTGGTGGTTTAAGCGACCGTGAAATGGCCGCACAGGTTCTGGACTCCATGGATCTAGAGCGTGAGCGTGGTATCACCATCAAATCACAGAGTGTGACGCTAAACTACACCGCTAAAGATGGTGAAACGTATCAGTTGAACTTCATCGATACTCCGGGACACGTTGACTTCGCCTACGAAGTATCCCGTTCTTTAGCCGCTTGTGAAGGTGCGCTACTGGTTGTTGATGCGGGTCAGGGTGTAGAAGCTCAAACTCTTGCTAACTGTTATACGGCGATCGAGATGGATCTTGAGGTTGTGCCAATCTTAAACAAGATCGACCTTCCTGCTGCCGATCCTGAGCGTGTTGCTGAAGAGATCGAAGAAATCGTAGGCATTGATGCGATGGAAGCGACGCGTTGTAGTGCAAAAACAGGCCTTGGTGTGGATGATGTGCTTGAAAACATTGTCTCTGCGATTCCTGCACCAGAAGGTGACCCAGATGGGCCACTTCAAGCTCTAATCATTGACTCTTGGTTTGACAACTACCTTGGTGTTGTTTCTTTGGTTCGTATTAAGAATGGCCAGTTGAAGAAAAACGAAAAAATTAAGGTAATGAGTACAGGACAAGTGTGGGGGGTTGATCGTCTAGGCATCTTCACACCGAAACAGGTTGATACAAATTCACTAAGTACGGGTGAAGTGGGCTGGGTGGTTTGTGGTATCAAAGATATTCTAGGTGCTCCTGTAGGTGATACGCTCACACTGGCTAAACATGGTTGTGATGCACCGCTACCGGGCTTTAAGAAAGTAAAACCTCAGGTTTATGCCGGTCTATTCCCTGTATCATCTGATGATTATGAAAACTTCCGTGATGCACTAGGCAAGTTAAGTCTAAATGACGCCTCTCTGTTCTATGAGCCAGAGAACTCAGCTGCTCTTGGCTTTGGTTTCCGTTGTGGCTTCCTCGGCATGCTGCACATGGAGATCATTCAAGAGCGTCTAGAGCGCGAATACGATCTAGACCTTATTACTACAGCGCCAACCGTAGTTTATGAAGTAGAGAAGACTGATGGGACGATTATATACGTAGATAGCCCTGCGAAGTTGCCTGCGGTAAATGATATCGAGGAAATTCGTGAGCCAATCGCACGTTGTAATATTCTTGTTCCAGCAGACTACCTAGGTAATGTGATCACACTATGTGTTGAAAAACGTGGTATTCAGGTTGATATGGTTTACCACGGTAACCAAGTTGCTGTGACTTACGATATCCCAATGGCGGAAGTTGTTCTTGATTTCTTTGACCGTCTGAAGTCTACATCACGTGGCTATGCGTCACTTGATTACAACTTCCAGCGTTTTGAATTGTCTAACATGGTTCGTGTAGACGTACTTCTTAACGGTGATAAGGTTGATGCTCTAGCATTGATCACACACAAAGAACAGGCGCAAACTCGCGGTCGTCAGCTTGTTGAAAAGATGAAAGAGTTTATCCCTCGTCAGATGTTCGATATTGCGATTCAAGCAGCGATCGGCAACCACATCATCGCCCGTTCAACAGTGAAGCAGCTACGTAAGAACGTTATCGCAAAATGTTACGGTGGTGACGTGAGTCGTAAGAAGAAGCTACTGAAGAAGCAGAAAGAAGGTAAGAAGCGTATGAAGCAGATTGGTAACGTAGAGTTGCCTCAAGAAGCTTTCCTAGCGATCTTACATGTAGGTAAAGACTAAGTATCCTGATACTTTCTGACCCACTGCATGTCATTGGATAATCGCTGATTTCCTTATCGCGTAATGTGTAGAGAACTCAGTGATTTATCCAGTGTCATAGATACCGAGTAAAGCATTCAATTGAGTGGAAGAGTTATGCTCTTTCACTTTCGTATTTTTGAGAGAAGGGAAGTCAATGGCGAATACATTTTCACTCATCCTAGTAATCGTTACTTTAGTAACGGGCGTTGTCTGGGTTCTGGAAAAGCTCGTTTTTGCTAAAAAGCGTCAAGAAAAACTGGCTGAAGTTGAAGCTCAAACCAATGGTTTGGATGCAGCCGTTCTAGCAAAAGTGCAGACTCAGCCTTGGTGGGTAGAGAATAGCGTCTCTATTTTTCCAGTCATTGCTGCTGTCCTTGTATTGCGCTCATTTATCTATGAACCTTTTCAAATTCCATCAGGCTCGATGATGCCAACCCTGCTGGTGGGCGATTTTATCTTGGTTGAAAAATACGCCTATGGTCTGAAAGATCCAGTATGGCGCACTCAGTTAGTCGAAACCGGCAAGCCTGAGCGTGGTGACATTGTGGTATTTAAGTACCCACCTCAGCCAAATATCGATTACATCAAGCGTGTTGTAGGTCTTCCGGGAGATACGGTTCGCTACAACAGCAAGAAAGAAATCTGCATTCAGTCTTCAGGTGAGACGAGTTGTCAGCCTGTCAAACTGTCTAATGTAGAAGAGAGCCAGTTCATTCAAAATGGCATCCCATTGATTCAATTGGATGAAAAGTTGGGTGAAGTGGGTCATCAGATTTTGGTTAACCCACTGCGTCGTGACCGAGTTGAATTGTATCAACCTCGCAACGGTGTGAATGAGTGGGTGGTTCCAGAAGGTCAGTACTTTGTGATGGGGGATAACCGTGACAACAGTGCTGATAGCCGCTACTGGGGTTTTGTCCCAGAAGCCAACCTAGTGGGTAAAGCTGTTGCTATTTGGATTAGCTTCGAATTCGAACGCGATGCAGATAGTGTCTTACCTTCTTGGATTCCAACTGGTGTTAGGTTTAACCGCATCGGTGGTATTAACTAAATTATGAATGAGAGAGCATGAATTCTCCTATTGCAAAACTAGAGAAAAAGCTCGGCTATCAATTTAATGATGCCGAGCTAATCAGCTTAGCACTGACACATCGCAGTGCTAATGGAAAACACAATGAGCGTCTTGAGTTTCTGGGCGATTCAATTTTAAGTTTTGTCATTGCTGATGATCTTTACCATCGTTTCCCAAAAGTGAATGAAGGGGACATGAGCCGCATGCGTGCCACCTTAGTGCGTGGCAATACACTCGCGGAGCTAGGTCGTGAATTCGAACTAGGAGATCACTTAAAATTAGGTCCAGGTGAATTAAAGAGCGGCGGCTTTCGTCGTGATTCAATCCTTGCTGACGCTGTAGAAGCGATCATTGGTGGTATCTACTTAGATAGTGATATCGAAGTCGTGCGTGGCATCATATTGAGTTGGTACAAAACTCGCCTTGATGCGATTAAGCCAGGGGTTTCACAAAAAGATCCTAAAACTCGTCTACAAGAGTTTCTTCAGGGTCGAAGAAAACCTCTACCTGCTTACACAGTGACTAATATTAAAGGTGAAGCACATAACCAAGAGTTTACGGTTTCGTGTGATGTAGCAGGTATTGGACAACCTGTTATTGGTAAAGGCACCAGCCGCCGCAAGGCAGAACAAGCGGCTGCTGAATTAGCACTAGAGCAACTGACCAATGACTGATTCAACAGACAACAACGAATTTGATATCGATGCGTTTTTCTCATCGAGCAATGAACAGACAAGTTCGCCAGACAATCAACACTGTGGCTTTGTGGCGATTGTAGGTCGTCCAAACGTGGGTAAATCAACACTTCTTAACCGTATCCTAGGTCAGAAGATTTCGATTACTTCACGTAAACCTCAGACGACTCGTCACCGTATTATGGGCGTTGATACCGAAGGCGACTACCAAGCTATTTATGTCGATACTCCGGGTCTGCATATTGAAGAGAAGCGTGCGATTAACCGTTTGATGAACCGTGCAGCTAACTCTTCACTCAGTGATGTTAACCTAGTCTTTTTCTTGGTTGATGGCACGCACTGGACCAGTGACGATGAAATGGTGTTGACCAAACTGCAAAAGTCTAACTTCCCAGTGGTACTGTGTGTCAACAAAGTTGACAATGTACAAGACCGCAATGACGTAATGCTGCATATGATGGAAATGTCTAAGCGCATGGACTTTGTTGATGTGGTGCCTATCTCGGCGAAGCATGGCAAAAACATTGATGTGTTGCGTAAACATGTTCGTGAGCACTTGCCGAAGGCGACACACCACTTTCCTGAAGAGTATGTCACTGACCGTTCTCAACGCTTTATGGCGTCAGAGATTGTTCGCGAAAAGTTGATGCGTTTTACGGGTGAAGAGCTTCCTTACTCTGTTACCGTTGAAATTGAACGCTTTGACTACAACCCAGAAACAGACGGATTCCACATTAACGCTTTGATTTTGGTTGAACGCAGCGGCCAGAAGAAAATGGTAATTGGTAAAGGCGGCGAAAAGATCAAAACGATCGGCCGTGAAGCGCGTCTGGATATGGAAGAGTTATTTGGTCGCAAGGTTTACCTTGAAACTTGGGTTAAGGTGAAATCTGGCTGGGCGGATGATGAGCGCGCTCTTCGTTCACTCGGCTACATCGATGACCTTTAACGAGTGCGAGGCTTGAGCTTCGCTCCGTAGAATACGAAATAAGGAGCCACTGGCTCCTTCTTTTTTATGTAACACTAATCTGGCAGATTCTATGTCTTCTGATGGCTTACAGCGTTGCTTTGTTTTACACCGTCGCCCTTACAGCGAATCAAGTTTAATCCTTGATGTCTTTAGTGAGGAATATGGCCGTATTACCTTGATGTCTAAAGGTGCACGTAGTAAACGTTCTAACCTGAAAGGGGCTTTGCAGCCATTTACGCCTTTATTGCTCAAGTGGTCAGGCAATGGTTCGATGAAAACGTTACGTCAGGCTGAGCCAATTAGTCTCGGATTACCACTGTCGGGGAGCTCCCTTTATTCGGCTATGTATGTCAATGAGCTTGTCGGTCGAATTTTGATGGCGGAAGTTCCAATGCCTGCGCTGTTTCACGATTATTTACATGCCCTGACGGAATTGGCGCAGTGTGAAAATCCAGAGCCGGCCCTGAGACGATTTGAACTCGCTATGTTGTCAGCAATGGGCTATGGCGTCGATTTTATGCACTGCGCGGGTACGGGTGAACCCGTTGAACCGGCAATGACTTACCGTTACCGAGAGCAGAAAGGTTTCATCGCTTCGGTACGCAAAGATAACCTAACGTTTTACGGCAGTGAGCTTATCGCGATTAGTGAGCGTAGATTCACCACAAAAGAACAACTTAAAGCGGCAAAACGCTTTACACGCATAGCCTTAAAGCCGTATCTTGGCGGCAAACCATTAAAAAGCCGGGAACTGTTTTTATCCAGAGCAAAGGTTCCCTATACCAAGAACATTAATTGATAGACGATTGATGGGCTGGGTATTAAGCACGGAGTATTGGAAAATGAGCTCAATCTATCTAGGTGTTAATATCGATCATATTGCGACTTTGCGTAACGCGCGAGGTACAAAGTATCCAGATCCTGTACATGCTGCGGAAGTCGCGGAGCGAGCTGGCGCTGATGGTATTACCATCCACCTACGTGAAGACCGTCGTCATATCAATGATCGTGATGTGCGTATCCTACGTGAAACGCTTCAAACGCGTATGAACCTAGAGATGGCTGTGACTGACGAAATGGTAGAGATCGCGCTAAAAACTAAGCCTGAATACGTGTGTCTGGTACCTGAAAAACGTGAAGAATTGACCACTGAAGGTGGTCTAGATGTTGTTGGTCAGCTAGAGAAAGTTAAAAACGCGACACAAAAACTGACTGAAGCGGGTATTAAGGTATCGCTATTTATCGATGCAGACCGTGAACAGATCGATGCAGCAAAAGCATGTGGAGCGCCATTCATTGAGCTTCATACTGGTCACTACGCTGATGCAGAGAGTGAAGAAGATCAGCAAGATGAGCTGAAAAAAATCGCTGCTGGCGCAAGCTACGCGAACGATCTTGGTATTACAGTGAATGCTGGACATGGCCTGACTTACCACAACGTCGCACCGATTGCTGCTATCCCTGAAATTTATGAGCTGAACATTGGCCATTCAATTATTGGTCGTGCGGTGTTTGATGGTCTTCATAAAGCCGTTGCTGATATGAAAGCGCTAATGGTTGCAGCGCGTCGTTAAGTTATGGCAATTGTTGGCTTAGGGACGGATATTGCTGAAATAGAACGAGTAGAGAATGCGCTCACCCGTAGCGGTGAGCCCTTTGCTAAACGCATTCTCACCGCCAATGAACTCGCAAAGTTTACAGGACTGAAGCAGCAAGGACGTTTTTTAGCTAAGCGTTTTGCGGCTAAAGAAGCAGCTTCAAAGGCGCTAGGAACTGGCATCGCGTTGGGGGTTAGCTTTCAAGACTTTGAAATTACCAACGATGCGTTAGGTAAACCAGTGCTGACATTAAGTGGCAAAGCTTTAGAAATGGCACAAAAAAAACAGGTGGAGCATATCCACCTGTCCATCTCCGATGAGCGCCACTATGCCGTGGCGACAGTGATATTAGAAAGCTAGCTGCCTAAGTAGGGCTGAGCACTTGCCACTACTTTTTCCATTTCATCCTGCAATTCAAATAACTCAGGCTCAATGTCCTCGATACTTGAGCCTGAACGAAGCTCCTTCTCAATCGTTGCACAGATATTCTTGAGTCGTGGTACGCCACAATAAGAGCTACTGCCATGCAGTTTGTGCACATGATGAATCAACTGTTTAGTGTCAAAGTGATCATCTTCAAGGGCGCCCTCAACAATCGCACTCACTTCAGGCACATAGTCGACAAGCATCTGTAGCATGTCGCGTGCGAGATCTTCTTTATTCGCAGACTGTTTAAGTGCCGCTTGCCAATCGATGATCATATTGCTGTGCTCTGAATGAGCAGCTTGTTCAACCGCTTCCTCAATCACGGCTGAAGTGCTGATATCGAGTTTTTCGAGCTCTTCTTGGTTGGTATGCGGATTCCAGTGCATTAGAACCTGTTGAAGCACATGTTCTTCGATCGGTTTGGTTAGGTAGTCGTCCATGCCTGCTTTCAATAGTCGATCACGTTCGCCACTCATCGCGTGAGCAGTAACTGCGATCACTGGTGTGTTGGCATTCAACTCTGTTTGTTTAATCTTCTTACACGCGGTCACCCCATCCATATGCGGCATTTGAATGTCCATCAGGATAATATCGAAATGCTGAGCTTCTGCTTGTTTGACGGCATCGATACCATTGGTACAGGTAATGACTTGGTCAACACGCTCTTGCAGAAGGGCACTGATGAGCTTCAAGTTGGCAGGGTTGTCGTCGACAGCCATGACGGTCAGTGGCAGCGTTTTTCTATTCTCTGTAACACTTTCCAGCAACGGCTCGCTTTCTTGATTCGCCGCCAGAGTCTGAAGCAATTTGCGTCTAGAGAGTGGCTTGGTGATACAGTGAATATGATACTTCTGGATCAGGTGATCTGATAGCGCGAGGCTGGTACTAGGTGTACCAACGACGACGTGTGGAGCACAGCGCATCGCTTGTTCCACCCAGCTCTGTACTGTCGCCACTTCGTTATCGCCGCTCGGCGAAAGGTTGAGTAGAACGTAGTCATATTTCTCCACTTCCTCTGGTAATGAGGAGCGATAAGTCACGACTAAGCCTTCTTGAACCAGTGTCTGCTGAATGACAGATGCTGCTTGCATGTTTGGCTCAACCAGTAGCAATGAGCGTTGACGTAGTACTTGAGTTTCTAGCAACTCACTGACTGGCATATCGGTTGACGATAGACGTAAAGTAAACCAGAAGGTAGATCCTTGGTGGAGGCGACTGGTAAGACTGATTTCACCACCCATCTGGCTAACCAGTTTTTGCGTAATAACCAAGCCTAGACCTGTACCGCCATAACGTCTGGAGATACTGGCATCAGCTTGGCTGAACGCTTGGAATAGTTGCGATTGCTGACGCTCTGAAATACCGATACCAGTATCTCGCACCATAAATTGCAATTCGACAAAGTCATCTTTCTGAGAGCGCATCTCAACACTGATATCGATGTTGCCACGTTCTGTAAACTTGATCGAGTTACCGACTAAGTTAGTCAGAACCTGTTGAATACGCAGAGGATCCCCCACCAACCCAGCTGGAATTTTAGGATCGATCTTTAATGTTAATTCGAGCCCTTTCTCATGGGCGCTGGTGGCCTGTAGATTGACCACTTCTTCCAGCGAGCCTTGGAAATCAAACGGGATGTTCTCCAGTGCCAGTTTACCCGCTTCCAATTTAGAAAAATCTAAAATGTCATTGATGATATTGAGTAAGTTGTTTGCCGACTTTTCTATCGTTTGTAAGTAGTCGGCTTGGCTATTGGTTAGAGTTGTCTTGAGCATTTGTCGAGTAAAGCCGATAACACCATTAAGAGGGGTACGCAGTTCGTGGGACATGTTGGCCAAAAACTCGGATTTGACTCGAGCGGCTTCTTGAGCGCGTTTTTTGGCGATGTCGAGCTCGACGTTTTGAATTTCTAGCTGTTCAAGCGTTTCTCGTAAATCGGAGGTTGCTTGGTCAATGCTGTGTTGCATTTCTACGTGATATTCCGACAGTGACACCGCCATCGAGTTGATACCGTTTTTCAGGGAGTCTAACTCGCCATGCATCTTACCTTCGATACGGACATCAAGATGACCGCGACGAATTCGGTCGACCATGTTTTTCATATGGGAGATAGGGCGTGTCACGTCATACATCAATCGGTAAGCGAAGACGGCGGATAGACCTAACCCGATCAAGAGTACTAAGCAAGCCGAAAATATTTCCTGATACTGCTGCAAACGAAGTGAGGATAAATCGAGTTCAATCGCGACATAACCCAGAGCGGGGTTATTTCCCTGATCTTTCATTGTCGCCACGAGGCCTGATTCAGCGATCACAGGCGCTCTAAGTACCAAGGTGTTGTCGGTTAAATCAGAACTGACTAATAGTGGAATCGGTTCCGTGCGAGGAAAAGTAAGCAGCTCGAAATTGGGGTGAAAGTTTGAGGTAACAAAGAGGTCATGATTGTAATCGAATACTGCAATGCTTCGAACAAACTTAGAATTTTTTCGATGTGCATAACTAATGATTCGGCGGACTGACTCGCGGCTATTATTTTTTAACCCCTCTTCACTCGCGATCGCTAATGGTTCGATAATACTTAAACCTGAATTGATCACTTGCTTTTCAAGATCGTGATAGCGATTGAAAGAGAAAAATGCGCTCAAAAGCAGGCCGATAATCAGCGTAGGTGCTAACGTGAGTGTAATAACGCGGGCGCGCAAGCCATATCTTGTCATTATTATCTAAACATCGTGGTGTGGATATGGGAAAATGACTTCCAAAATTAATCGAAGTCGTCGAGTCCTTAAGCATAATCAACTCAGTCGGCTCAGACAATGATTCAGGCGTAAAAGCTTGGGACGTATACCTAAATAACCTCTAGATGAGGTTTGTCTTACGGGTATTTTAAGCAATTCGAGCACAAGGTCGTTAGACCATAGAAATAGGCACACAGCATGGCGCGTTTTTTCCAACCGAAGAAGAAAACTCAACTCAATACTAAGCATCAATCGCTAACCATTGAAAAACTCGATCATCACGGCGCAGGCATGGCTTATCAAAATAACAAACCTATCTTTATTGAAGGTGCTCTGCCCGGTGAGCAAGTGTTGGCGCAGCTGACAGAAAGTAAGAGTAAGTTTGCACGAGCCAAACTCATCAAAATTCAGCAACCCAGCCAGCAACGTATTGAACCTTTCTGTGCACATTATCATGAGTGTGGGGGCTGTAATATGCAGCACCTATCGAGTGCAGCGCAGCAAGAGTATAAGCAACAGACGTTGAGTCAGTTAATGAGTAAGTTTGCTGGGCAAAGTATTGAATTGGACGCGCCAATTTTAGGGGACTCTCAGAGTTATCGCCGTCGTGCCCGAGTGAGTATCAAGCTAAACAAAAAAACACGTCAGCTTGAATTTGGTTTCAGAAAAAAGAACAGTCAGGATATTGTCAACGTGACCCACTGTCCTGTGCTGGATACAGAACTGGATGCTTTGCTTGCCCCGCTGTATTCACTGCTACGCGGTTTCTCCAATCAAGAGAACATCGGTCATTTAGAATTGGTAAAAGGCGACAACACCAAGGTGATTGTGTTGCGCCACTTAAAGCCTCTAAAAGCACAAGATCAGCAGGCACTTGAAGATTTTGCACAGCAGCAGGGAGCGGCGCTTTATCTCATGCCAGAGAGTGATCAGCTAAATCGAGTTGTTGGTGAGTCGGCACACTATCGAGAAGCGGGAGTGACGATTCCATTTGAGCCGAATAACTTTATTCAGGTAAACCAGAAGGTCAACCAAGCTATGGTGCAGCAAGCTATCACTTGGCTAGAATTGACGGCTCAAGATAGAGTGTTGGATCTGTTCTGCGGTCTGGGTAATTTCAGTTTACCTATCGCTAAGCAGGTGATGAGTGTCGTTGGGGTTGAAGGTGTTGACGTTATGGTTGAAAAAGCCGCATCCAATGCCCAGTTTAACCAAATAGACAATGCGTCATTTTATCAGGCGAATTTGGAACAAGACGTTTCTGGTCAGCTCTGGGTCGCTGAAAAATTTGATAAAATACTGCTCGACCCAGCCAGAGCGGGGGCTAGTGGTATTATTGAGCAAATCTCTGCGTTGGGTGCAAGTCGAGTAGTTTATGTTTCTTGCAATCCTGCTACCCTAGCCAGAGATTCGCAAAGCTTGCTAAGTCAGGGCTACAGATTACAAAAATTGGGTATGCTTGACATGTTTCCGCATACCAGCCATTTAGAGTCGATGGCACTCTTTGTAAAGGATTAAACGAACTTCCTCAGCGGCTGGTAGTCTCAATGCTGAGGATATCGAAGATAAAAAATATAACAGGACGAAGATAATGGTTGCGGTAAGAAGCGCACATTTAAATCAAGACGAACAGTTTGAGCTAGATAAGTGGATTGCTAGCTTAGGGCAAGACCCTAAAATTGCTAAGCGCTTAAAAGAAGTTTACCGTCGTGGCGAAGAAATCTTAGAGGGGAACGATCAAGGCCCACTGCTTTTGTGGCGTGGTCGGGAAATGATCGAGATCTTGATTACTTTGTCGATGGACAAAGCGACGTTAGTCGCTGCATTGCTATTTCCGCTGGTGACCAGTGGGGCTTACGATAGACAGCAATTTGAAGAAGATTTTGGTAAAGAGACCATCAAGCTGATTGATGGCGTTGAAGAGATGGCCGCGCTTGGTCAATTAAACGTCACAATGGAAGGCGGTGCTGCCTCAACGCAAGTGGACAATGTTCGTCGCATGTTACTCGCGATGGTCGATGATTTCCGTTGTGTGGTTATCAAGCTTGCAGAACGAATTGCCAACCTAGTCGAAGTTAAAAAGGCGCCAGAAGAAGTTCGTCAAGCGGCAGCAAAAGAGTGTGCCAATATCTATGCGCCTTTGGCTAACCGCCTTGGCATTGGTCAGTTGAAATGGGAAATGGAAGACTACGCGTTCCGTTATCAGCAACCAGAAACCTACAAACAGATAGCTAAGCAACTTTCTGAACGCCGTATCGTGCGTGAAAAATATATCCAAGACTTTGTCGATGACCTGATGGCAGAGATGAAGGCCTCGTCAATCAATGCAGAGGTCAGTGGTCGTCCTAAGCATATCTACAGTATCTGGCGAAAAATGCAGAAAAAAGGTCTCGCATTTGATGAGCTATTTGACGTGCGAGCGGTACGTATCATTGCTGATAAGCTTCAAGATTGTTATGCCGCGTTAGGTGCTGTCCATACCAAATACAAGCATCTCCCTAGCGAGTTTGATGACTACGTCGCGAACCCGAAACCGAATGGATACCAATCGATCCATACCGTGATACTTGGCCCTGAAGGTAAGACGATAGAAATTCAGATTCGTACCAAAGATATGCACGAAGATTCTGAGTTAGGCGTGGCCGCGCACTGGAAATACAAAGAAGGTGGCGGTGGTCGTAGCGGTTACGACGAGAAGATTACTTGGCTTCGTAAGCTGCTGGATTGGCAAGAAGAAATGTCAGATTCAGGCGAGATGCTTGATGAACTGCGCAGCCAGGTGTTTGATGATCGCGTTTATGCCTTTACACCACGTGGTGATGTCGTCGACTTACCTATGGGCGCGACGCCTTTGGACTTCGCTTACCATATTCACTCAGAAGTCGGACATCGCTGTATCGGTGCGAAAGTCGCGGGACGTATCGTACCGTTCACTCACAAGCTGGCGATGGGTGATCAGGTAGAAATCATTACATCCAAAGAGCCGAATCCATCACGCGACTGGCTAAACCCTTCAATGGGCTTCGTCACTTCAGGTCGTGCTCGCGCTAAGATTAATGCTTGGTTCCGCAAACAGAGCCGTGAGAAGAACCTAGAAGCTGGACGTGAAATTCTCGAAACGGAACTGGCGAAAATCGGCGCGACGCTAAAAAATGCAGAGCACTATGCCATTAAGCGTTTTAACGTCAACAGTGCAGATGAGCTCTATGTTGGTGTCGGTAGTGGTGATTTGCGAATAAACCAAATCATTAACCATATCAACGCCTTGGTGAATAAGCCGACGGCAGAAGAGGAAGATAAGCAAGCCCTCGAAAAACTGCAAGAAGCAGAAAGCCGAGCTCCGGCTCAGAGCCGACCAAAGAAAGATGCCGTTGTCGTTGAAGGGGTTGATAACCTGATGACTCATCTCGCGCGTTGCTGTCAGCCAATCCCTGGGGATGAAATCGCAGGTTACATTACTCAAGGTCGAGGTATTTCTGTTCACCGAGCTGACTGTGAGCAGCTAGAAGAGCTAAGACATCACGCCGCAGAACGTATCATCGATACGGTGTGGGGCAGTGGCTTTGTTGGTTCATACATTTTGACGGTGCGCGTAGAAGCAATGGAGCGGAGTGGCTTGCTAAAAGACATTACCACCTTGTTTGCCAACGAAAAAATCAAAGTCACCAGCATGAAGAGTCGTGTCGACTATCGCAAGCAGTTGTCGATTATGGACTTTGACCTAGAGGTAACGAACGTTGAAGTACTGTCTCGTGTATCAAAGCGCGTAGAACAGATCAAAGATGTGATGTCGGTAAAACGCCTAGGCTAATTTTTACGTCGTATTTGGCTCCCTAACATCGTTAGCTGCACTTACTCGCTCCATCACATAGACGAGCTATGCTCAGGAGCCTCATAAGTTTGCTGCCTTGTTCGGAGAGCCAACTACTTAGTAAAAATAGTTTGTCGTATTTGGCTCTCTAACAGCGTTAGCTGCACTTATTTAGAGAACTGAGCAACATATAATCAAGGTGAGTGGTTTTGGCTACTCGCCTTTTTGTTTAAAGGAAGAGATTAAAGATGAGTCACCCAATTGAACAGTTAGAACAGATCATGGCAACGCTGCGTGATCCTGAAAAGGGTTGTCCATGGGATCTGAAACAGAGCTTCGACACCATAGTCCCTCACACCATCGAAGAGACATATGAAGTGGTTGATGCGATTCAAAACCGTGATTGGCCAAATCTCAAAGAAGAGTTGGGTGACTTGTTATTTCAGGTTATTTTCTATAGCCAGTTGGCTAAAGAGCAGGGCTTGTTCGACTTTTCGCAGGTCGTTGATACGGTCAATGAGAAGCTCACACGTCGCCATCCACACGTGTTTTCGGATATCGAATTTGAGAATGAAGAGCAAATTAATGCCAACTGGGAGGCTGAAAAAGCCAAAGAGAAAGCGCAAGTAGGCAAAACTGAGCAAAGTATTCTAGACTCAATACCAGTCTCTCTGCCGGCTCTTTCGCGTGCTACAAAAATACAGAAGAAATGCGCGAAATTCGGTTTTGACTGGGATTCAATCGGGCCTGTTGTTGACAAGGTTCATGAAGAAATTGAAGAGGTTATGGACGAAGCACTGCAGGTGACACCTAGCGATGAAAAGATAGAGCTAGAGCTTGGTGACTTGTTGTTTGCGACGGTAAATTTAGCTCGTCATTTAGGAGCTAATCCGGAAGTGGCTTTGAGCAAAGCTAACCTCAAGTTTATGCGCCGCTTTAAAGGTGTAGAAGGTTTGGTCGCAGAACAAGGCAAGCAACTGACTGATTTTACTTTAGAACAGTTGGATGCTTTCTGGGATGAAGTGAAAAGGCAAGAGGTCGGTGTTGATTAAACCGTCACTCGAATTTGATTTGAAGCAAAAAATAAAAAATTGCAGTGTGATAGATTTCACGTTGTAGCGGAAAAGGGCTTCTGGTATATTTATATCCCGTCCAGAAGAAATCCATTTTCCCTCATTCAACCAATTTCAGGTTAAACATGACGACAAATTACATTTTTGTTACTGGCGGGGTTGTATCCTCTCTAGGTAAAGGTATTGCAGCAGCATCTCTTGCGGCTATTTTAGAAGCTCGTGGTCTTAAAGTGACTATGATGAAGCTTGACCCTTACATCAACGTTGATCCAGGCACAATGAGCCCGACTCAGCACGGTGAGGTGTTCGTCACTGAAGATGGCGCTGAAACTGACCTTGACCTTGGTCACTACGAGCGTTTCATCCGTACTAAAATGACCAAGCGCAACAACTTCACAGCAGGTCGTGTTTACGCTGACGTACTACGTAAAGAGCGTCGTGGCGACTACCTAGGTGCAACGATTCAGGTAATCCCTCACATCACTAACGCTATCAAAGACCGCGTAATCGCTGGTTCTGAAGGACATGATGTTGCTATCGTTGAAGTGGGTGGTACGGTTGGTGATATCGAATCACTACCATTTATGGAAGCTATTCGTCAGCTAGCGGTAGAACTAGGCCGTGAGCGCGCAATGTTCATGCACCTAACTCTTGTTCCTTACTTAGCAGCAGCGGGCGAAGTGAAAACTAAACCGACTCAGCACTCTGTAAAAGAGCTACTGTCGATCGGTATCCAGCCAGATATTCTTGTTTGTCGTTCAGATCGTATGATCCCTGCGAACGAACGTAAGAAGATTGCTCTTTTCTGTAACGTTCCAGAGAAAGCAGTTATCTCTATGAAGGACGTAGATTCAATCTACAAGATCCCTCAACTAATCAAGTCTCAAGGTCTAGACGATCTTGTTTGTGCTCGTTTCGGTATTTCTGCACCTGAAGCTGACCTTTCTGAATGGGAACAGGTTATCTATGAAGAAGCGAACCCAACCGCTGAAGTGACTATTGGTATGGTTGGTAAGTACATCGAACTGCCAGATGCATACAAGTCAGTGAACGAAGCACTGAAACACGCAGGTCTTAAGAACCGCCTAAGCGTGAAAATTAAGTACGTTGATTCTCAAGATGTCGAAACTAAAGGTGAAGAAGCTCTGCACGGTCTTGATGCGATTCTTGTTCCTGGTGGTTTCGGCGATCGTGGTATTGAAGGTAAGATTCTTGCTGCAAAATACGCTCGTGAGAACAAAGTACCTTACCTAGGCATTTGTTTGGGTATGCAAGTGGCACTGATCGAATACGCACGTAATGTGGCGGGCATGGCAGGTGCACACTCAACAGAATTTAACAAAGAGACTAAGTACCCAGTTGTTGGTCTAATCACTGAGTGGGTTGACGGCGAAGGTAACGTAGAAGAGCGTACTGAGAAATCAGATCTTGGTGGTACTATGCGTCTAGGCTCACAACTGTGTCACCTAGAGAAAGGGACTAAAGCTTACGAACTTTACGGTAGCGCGACGATCCATGAACGTCACCGTCACCGTTACGAAGTGAACAACAATCTTCGTCCAAAAATTGAAAAGGCAGGCCTGAAAGTATCGGGTCTATCAGCGGACAAGAAACTGGTAGAAGTTATTGAGAACCCAGCTCACCCATGGTTTGTAGCGGCTCAGTTCCACCCAGAGTTCACTTCTACACCTCGCGATGGTCACCCACTATTTGCAGGTTTCGTTAAAGCAGCTGGTGAATTCCAGCGTGGCGAATTAGAGAAGTAAAGGATACAGGCAGTAGCGTTAGTAGTGCTGCTGCCTTTAATTTTGACATTATATATTCAACGAGAAGGAAACATTCAATGTCTAAGATCGTTAAAGTTCTAGGTCGTGAAATCATCGATTCACGTGGTAACCCAACTGTAGAAGCTGAAGTACACCTAGAAGGCGGTTTCGTAGGTATGGCTGCTGCTCCATCTGGCGCATCAACTGGTTCACGCGAAGCTCTTGAGCTACGTGACGGCGACAAAGCTCGTTTCCTAGGTAAAGGTGTTCTTAAAGCTGTTGAAGCTGTAAACGGTGCAATCGCTGAAGCTCTAGTTGGTAAAGATGCTAAAGACCAAGCTGCAATCGACGCTATCATGATCGAGCTAGACGGTACTGAAAACAAATCTAAGTTCGGTGCTAACGCAATTCTAGCTGTATCTCTAGCGAACGCTAAAGCTGCTGCAGCGGCTAAAGGCATGCCTCTATACGAGCACATCGCTGAGCTAAACGGTACTGCTGGTCAGTTCTCTATGCCTCTACCAATGATGAACATCATCAACGGTGGTGAGCACGCAGACAACAACGTTGACATCCAAGAGTTCATGATCCAACCAGTTGGTGCTAAGACTCTTAAAGAAGGTCTACGTATCGGTGCAGAAGTATTCCACAACCTAGCTAAAGTTCTTAAGTCTAAAGGCTACAGCACTGCAGTTGGTGACGAAGGTGGTTTCGCTCCTAACCTTAAGTCTAACGCTGAAGCTCTAGAAGTTATCGCAGAAGCTGTTGCAGCTGCGGGTTACGAACTAGGTAAAGACGTTACTCTAGCTATGGACTGTGCAGCATCTGAGTTCTTCGACAAAGAAGCTGGCATCTACAACATGAAAGGCGAAGGTAAAACGTTCACTTCTGAAGAGTTCAACCACTACCTAGCTGAGCTAGCTAACCAATTCCCAATCGTTTCTATCGAAGATGGTCTAGACGAGTCTGATTGGGCTGGCTTCAAGCACCAAACTGAACTACTAGGTGACAAGCTGCAACTAGTAGGTGACGATCTATTCGTTACTAACACTAAGATCCTTGCTGAAGGTATCGAGAAAGGCGTAGCTAACTCTATCCTTATCAAGTTCAACCAAATCGGTTCTCTAACTGAGACTCTAGCTGCAATCAAGATGGCTAAAGACGCAGGTTACACAGCTGTAATCTCTCACCGTTCTGGCGAAACTGAAGATGCAACTATCGCTGACCTAGCGGTAGGTACTGCTGCAGGTCAAATCAAAACTGGTTCAATGAGCCGTTCTGACCGTGTTGCTAAGTACAACCAACTAATCCGTATCGAGGAAGCTCTAGGTGAGCGCGCTCCTTTCAACGGTCTAAAAGAAGTTAAAGGTCAATAATTCATAGTTTGAATTATTAGCTTAAAGCTCTAATAAATGCCTCACTTTTTAGTGGGGCATTTTGCATTTAAGGCTCTAAGAACAATGAGCCGTTCTGACCGTGTTGCTGCTATACCTAAAAGAAAGCAACCAACTAATCCGTATCGAGGAAGCTCTAGGTGAGCGCGCTCCTTTCAACGGTCTAAAAGAAGTTAAAGGTCAATAATTCATAGTTTGAATTATTAGCTTAAAGCTCTAATAAATGCCTCACTTTTTAGTGAGGCATTTTGCGTTTAAGGCTCTAAGAACAATGAGCCGTTCTGACCGTGTTGCTGTCGAAAGGGTTGGTAAGAGTTATTGCCTAAAAGAGCTCATATTCTAGTTAGCGGCTAGTTCTTTAATTGCCGTAACTCTGCGTTTTTCCATCTCTTCTCGAATATCCGCACCTTTGAAGCCATCCTGAATGATTGATTGGACGTCGACAGATAATGCCGCTTGGTAGGCTTGCTCAAAAACCGCTTTTTGCGGGTAATCAATCTCTTCATGGCCTGTTCTGCCACGGCTATCGGCCATACAGCACAGTAGAATGTCTTGTAGGCGCTCTGGCTTGCGCCATACATCGAACTTATTAAGCACTTTGAGTTTGGTTTCAGGGCGAAGCTCAGCTGCACGATGGATATTTGAGTGCTGTTCACAAACCATCAATGCTAGGTCACGATATTCGTTGGGCACTCTCACTCGTTCGCATAACTGCTTAATTAACTTTAGTCCTGTGTGGCAATGCATTTTATGGCTAGGCCATTCAGAAGGAGGGGTGACACCTTTGCCTAAGTCATGAACTTGCGCTGCAAATCGCACAGGTAACGAGTTGCTGAGCAAGGCTGCTTGCTTAGCGACCATTAACGTGTGAATACCGGTATCTATTTCTGGATGCCATTTTTCTGGCTGAGGTACACCGAATAGGGCATCAAGTTCAGGAAGCAATACGCTAAGAGCACCACATTGCCTTAATACAGATAAAAATACTTGTGGGTTGGGGGTTGAAAGAGACTTTTGCCATTCAAGCCAAACTCGCTCGGGAGTAAGGTTATTCAATTCTCCAGAATGTACGATTTGGCGCATTAGCGTTAAAGTTTCATCAGCAACACTGAACCCCAAATGATCAAGCTTAGCGGCAAAGCGAGCGACGCGTAACACGCGCAACGGATCTTCAGTAAAGGCACTAGAGACATGGCGCAAAATACGATCTCTTAGATCGGCTTGACCATTGAATGGATCGATGATGGTGCCATCAGGATCTTGTGCCATCGCGTTGATAGTAAGATCTCGGCGCAGGAGATCTTCTTCTAAAGTCACATCGGCGGCAAAGTAACACTCAAATCCAGTATATCCCGAACCAATCTTGCGTTCGGTGCGGGCAAGGGCATGTTCCTCCTTCGTTTTAGGATGAAGGAATACAGGGAAATCTTTACCGACAGCGGTATAGCCTTTTTCAAGTAGTTGTTCGGGTGTTGCACCGACCACGACCCAATCTTTGTCATAGATGTCGATCTCGAGTAACTGATCGCGGACTGCACCACCAACAAGGTATCTTTGCACCTAGCTCTCCCTTTTATCTATAATGTCATTGGCTATTTGTGCCAGCAATGGTACTTTCCTTAGCGACAAATTCCCAGAGACGAGAAGTATGTATCAACAATATTTTGCGCTAACAGAGCTACCATTTTCGATTGTGCCTAACTCTCGTTTTGTATTTCAAAGTCGCCGCCATAAAGAAGCCATTTTTCAAATTCAAGCCGGGCTTGGAGAAGGCGGTGGCTTCGCGATGCTTACTGGTGAAGTGGGTACAGGTAAAACGACCATCGCTCGCTCAATACTAAATACTCTAGCAGAGACAACACAGGCTGGGTTAATCCTCAATCCTACCTTTTCTGATATTGAGTTGCTTGAAGCGGTATGTGATGAGTTTGAGCTGGATTATCCGCAGCAAGCGTCACTTAAGCAGCTTAACCAACGTATTCATAAGTTCTTACTGGATAATCACTCTAAGGGGATTCAGACCTTACTGGTGATTGATGAGGCACAACATTTATCTGCGGATGTTCTTGAGCAGCTAAGGTTGCTGACGAATCTTGAAACCGAGAGTCAGAAACTTCTCAAAGTCCTTTTAATCGGACAACCGGAGCTACAACTTAAGCTACAGATGCCACAGCTGAGGCAGCTAGCTCAACGTATTACGGGGCGATACCATTTGCTCCCGTTAAGTAGCGATGAAACTCGAGATTACATTCGATTCCGGCTTACTCTTGCAGGTGGCCCCCCTGACTTATTGCCTGCCAATGCAATTAAGTACATCGCGCGTAACACGCAAGGAATACCGAGATTAATCAACCTCGTCTGTGATGCAAGTTTAAAGCGTGCGTATGCGAATGGAGAAAATCACCCGACGGTAACGACTGTTCAACAGGCTTGCGATGAAGTGATGAGTTTTCAAACCGCGTCTGTTCAAACCTCGGCAGTTATTGGCAGCCATCCACCGCCACGCATCGCTAAGTACATGACGGCGATGAGCGTAGGTGGATTACTCTCTGTGATGGTCTATTTAATGACGCCTAGCCTAGTGAGCTCGACTATCTCTGAGTTATTGCAACAACAGTATCCAAGGGTTGAAAACGTTGAACACATAACGACGGTATTTCCTCAACAGCTTAAAGCACAGTTGGCGCAAGCGAGCGATCAGGAGCAGGCGATTTCGGATCTTTATCGAGTATGGGGCTATCGGGCTTCAGTACTGGATCAGTTATGTTTGGATAATGGCAATTCCCAGTTCCGCTGTGAACTGGCGAACGGCACATTAAGTGAGCTTATTGAACTCAATACACCTGTCGTCCTCACTCTGAATATTGATGGACAGGCTCGTTTTGCTGTTCTCTATGCGCTTTCGAACAGCAAAGCAAAGTTATTGGTCAATAATGAGCTGGTGGCGTTTGATACTCAATGGCTAGAAAGCATCTGGCATGGTGAATATCGGCATATCTGGCGCGGTTATTGGGACGAAACGCTCAAGCCAGGTATGCAAGGTGAGAAGGTAGTAATACTTGACCAGTTTATATCTCAAGCTCTCGGGCAGCCAAAATCGGCGACGTTTGTATTTGATCAACAGCTAAAAGAGAAAGTCGAACTATTTCAACGTTGGAAAGGGCTGACAGTGGATGGTATTGCAGGGAAAAAGACCTTGCGTTTACTGGAGATGTTATCTCAGCCAGATAGACCCAAACTAACAGTGGATAAGGAAAATACCGATGTCTAAGGTTATGCGACAACTCAAAAGTTCAGAGCGAAGCCGATGCTCAACTGGCATGCAAGCGCCAATGTTGGCTCCTGTCATGACGACGCAGCCACAGCCTATAGGCAGGTTGCGATACTTCTCGATAGCATTCGTTCCGCCTATGGTGATAGCGGGTCTAGTCGTTATTCATACCTATCAGTCACAAAAACAAGCTTGGCTTGAATCCAATGTTAGTGAGACGGTATCAATTGAAGTTCCGTTCGAATACCAGATTGAAAAAGCGCCAGACTTTGGGCCTCTGGCTGCGACCTATTCTCAGCGTGATGATAGAGTGTCTAACGTTACCGAAGGTGAAATAGACGATGACGCTCTGCCTGATGAGATACTCGGGAAGGCTGGAAACACCGTTCAAAGTGTAGCTTCAGATCAAACCGATCTGTTGACAGGTCTCGATTTGTCAGGTCTATCACCAGAGCTGGCGCAACGGTTTGCAAGCGCCGTTAATACAATCCCTCAAGTTGAGCCAGTGAACTCGGATGACCGAGTGTCAAACCTGTCACAACAGCCTGATAGTTGGTATGGAAAACTGCCAGCAATGAACTTTCAGACGCATGTCTACTCGAGCCGAGCCGATAAGCGTTGGGTTAAGGTAAATGGGGTAGAGTACAGTGAAGGTGACTGGATTAGCGCGGATGTTGAGTTGGTGGCGATCGAGCAGCAAGCCTGTCGGATTCGCTACAAGGGCGAGTTGATAGAAGTGCCTGCCTTATATGATTGGAAAGGTTAACTGATTAAAAAAGGTCACGACATCGTGACCTTGTTAATTTCTGTTCTACTTACGCCCAACCGGATGGAGAACGTTTTCTGCGTGGAATGATATGTGGCAGAATCAAGCCAAGCAGTAGACCGATACCTGCAACGCCACCGCCATACATAAAGTATTTCAGTAGTAAGTCATCTTTCTGTGTATCCAGTTTCGCACGCAGTTTGCGAACTTCTTCCTGAGAAGCGGATAGCTGTTGGCTCATTTCGTTGTAGCCTAGTTCTAACTCACTGATCTGACGGTTACGAGTTTCTAGAGAATCGACTAATCCCGCTTTTTCTTGATCAGCATTTGAGCGAGCATTCGCCAGCTTCTCTTTAACGTCTTTTAGCTCATCTTCAAGCTTAGGTAGTCGTAAAGCCATGCTTTCTTGATTAGTAACGAATCGGCTTTCAATCCAGCCTCTACGTCCTTTGCTGTCTTGAAGTTCTGTATATCCAGAGTCTTTGTTTGTCGACAGTAGTTTTACTTTTTCGCCAGCATCAATACTGCCGATAATGCGGAATTGGTTGCTTGGACCAGAGTGCATATAGGTAAAAAGCTTATCAGAAATATAACGGTCTTGAGCAAATGCCGCTGGCACAGCAAGCAGCGAGGCCAAAACGAAGCAAACCAGTTTTTTCACGGTAAATCCTTTAACAGTCTAAGAGGGTCTGCAAACCCATTATCTATATAATTCTAGAGCCAAATAGTAAGTAGTTTCTGAGATGACTGCAACAAAGAAGGGAGGCTTAGCCTCCCTTTATGCGGTTTTGAGTCAATAATGACAGTGAGTTAACACATCACTGACGTCATTGATTAAACAAACATCGCTTGAATCGCGTAGAAGAATACGACTGCCAATAGCGCACCTGCTGGCAGTGTAACGATCCAAGATGCAACGATGTTACGCACAACACCAAGGTTAAGTGCTGCGATACCGCGAGCAAAACCAACACCTAGAACAGCACCAACGAGTGTTTGAGTGGTAGAGATTGGCAGACCAGTACCTGACGCTAGTACTACAGTACATGCAGTAGCAAGCTGAGCGGCGAAGCCACGGCTAGGTGTTAGTTCTGTAATACCAGTACCAACCGTTGCCATTACTTTGTGACCAAGAGTCGCAAGACCAACAACAATACCAAAGCCACCGAGTGGTAGAATCCACCATGCGATCGTACTCTTGGTTGTAATCTCACCCATGTGCTCCACTGTTGATACAACCGCAGATAGAGGGCCAATGGCGTTAGCGACGTCGTTTGAGCCGTGAGCAAATGCCATCGCACAAGCTGTGATAACCATCAGAACGCTGAAGATGCCTTCTACACCAGCAAAGCCATGATCATCTTCGCGGCTAGCAAATTTCTTCTGAATGTAGAAGTAACCACCAGCCATTACGATTGCAGATACAATGGCTGCCCACATCCAAGCTTCACCGTTGGATAGGTGCAGACCAACGTGCTTAAGGCCTTTCTTAATCGTAACCAGAGCAATTACCATAGTGGTAATGAACATGTAAACAGGTACGAAGCGTTTAGCGTTAAACAGAGGTTTTTCAGTATCGAATATCAGTCGTTGTGCACTGACAAAGATTACGTAAGCAAAGAAACCAGAGATAACAGGAGTAATAATCCAGCTACCTACAATGCCTTGAACACTGCTCCAGTCAACCGCTTCTGTACCTACTGAAACACACGCAAAACCGATGATTGCACCGATGATTGAGTGAGTCGTTGAAACTGGCCAACCCATGTAAGAAGCGAGTAGTAGCCATGTACCAGCAGCTAAAAGCGCTGACATCATACCGAAGACAAGTACGTCAGGTTGGTGAGCAAATAGGGACGTTTCAATTACGCCTTTACGGATAGTGTCGGTTACTTCACCACCTGCTAAATATGCACCAGCAAACTCAAAGATCATCGCAATGATGATTGCTTGTTTGACGGTTAGCGCTTTTGACCCTACAGATGTGCCCATCGCATTGGCTACGTCATTTGCGCCAATACCGATAGCCATCATAAAGCCAAAGACTGCTGCAATAATAATCAGGACAGTGCCGTAGTTCGCAAGGATATCCATCGTAATACCTAGTTGTTGATAACAAGCGGAGCAAAAATTAAGAACGACGAAACCCCTTCAGCGCGTCAGTATTTATCGCCTATAAGGGGTGTGAACTAGTTAGATGCTCTTCGTTATTTGGTTAACTTATATTTATGAGCGAGACAACATTACTTCCAGACGCGCACCAACACGTTGCGCCTGATCAGCAATACCGCCTACCCACTCTAGAATTTTGTAAAGGAACATCACATCAACAGGATTTAGATCCGACTCGATCGCCATTAGTTGTTGGCGAAGTTGGATCTGCATCGCGTCTGTGTCGTCCTCAATCACATCCAGTTGGTGGATCATTTCAGCCACAAGCGTTACTTCGCGGCCTTTAAATCCAGTTTCCAATAACTCATCAAGCTCATTGATAACTTTTTGCGCTTGTTCAGCTGCGTCTAGGCAACGTCTTACGTACGCAATAAAATTCTCTTGAAGAGGTGCAGGGATAGTCAATTGACGGCCATAAACTCGGCCAGCAATGTCTTTTGCAAGGTTTGCGAGTTTGTCCTGTTGTGTCAGTAGTTCAAGCATGTCGCTGCGATCCACTGGCATAAACAAACCACGAGGAAGTTTTAGACGAATTTCGCGCTTAAGTACGTCGGCTTCCTTCTCAAGATGAGAAATCTGTGCACGAATTTCAGATGCTTTCTCCCAATCCCCTTTTGAACTTACTTCGAAAAAGTTGATTAGGTGTGAGCAACATTCATTTACACACACAACGTGGCGCTGCAAAGGTTTAATAGGGGACTTTGCAAATAGCCCCATAATTGTATTTACTGGCATGGTCATTCAACCCAATTAATATAACCTAAAAACTAACATACACCATTTCATGGCGAAATGTTGAACGATGGCTATAAAGGCGCGCATGTTAACTCATTAAATCCATCATTAAAACTGTTTTAGATCATCATTAAGTCGATATTTCTTTCTTGCCGAGTAAGAAAATTGGCAATATCCTGTCTCTATCTGCTTTGAAAGGTATAACTATGGAAACCGAGATAGAACTGAAGTTTTTTGTATCTCCCGATTTTTCAGACACTTTACGAGACAAGATTTCTGAAACAAAAGTACTTCAGCACAGCTGTCGAGAGTTAGGTAACACTTACTTTGATACGCCGGATAACTGGCTTCGTCAGCACGATATTGGTCTAAGGATTCGCCGTTTTGATGACGTCTATGTTCAGACGGTGAAAACATCAGGTCGTGTGGTTGCAGGATTGCACCAGAGACCGGAGTACAATGCTGAACATGACAGCAATGACCCGCAATTAGCCCTTCACCCGGGCGATATTTGGCCGGCAGGAAAAGATATCGCCACGCTACAGTCTGAGCTTCAGCCTCTTTTCTCTACTAATTTCACCCGAGAGCAATGGTTGATTGGTATGCCTGATGGTAGCCAAGTTGAGGTTGCGTTTGACCAAGGCATGGTCGAAGCCAATGGTAAGCAAGATCCGATTTGCGAAGTTGAGCTCGAGCTAAAGTCCGGACAGACCGATGCGTTATTTACACTGGCTCGTAGCTTCTCTGAAGATGGCGGTATGCGCTTAGGCAATTTGAGCAAAGCAGCCAAAGGCTACCGTTTAGCGATGGGCTACACGGGGGACGAAGTAAAACCGTTAACCTTAGTTGCAACGAATAAGAATGACACCGTTGAGTCGTGTTTTATCAACTCTTTAGAACATGCTCTTTCTCATTGGCATTACCATGAACAGATCTATTCAGAGCGTGATTCGATAGAAGCGGTGCATGAGATAAAAAATTCGCTCAGCTTCATTCGACAGATTTTAACGGTTTACGGTGGTGTGGTTCCTCGTCGTGCAAGTGCTATTTTGCGCCAAGAGCTTAAATGGCTTGAGCAAGAACTTGAGTGGTTACATGATTACGACTACCTCGAAGATCTGCTTGATGACAAAGGCCATGCGCTACGTAAACTCGATGCGCGTAAGTTTCTTGTCAGTGAACTGAAACTGCTTCAAGAACAGCTACCGAGTCGTGAACAAGTTTTGGAGTTACTGAATTCAGCACGTTATACTGGCTTGTTGTTAGATTTAAGTCGCTGGATCCTGACTCGCGGTTGGCAGCCTTTCCTTGATGATAAGTCTCGCGAAAAAATGACACTTAATATTGAGCATTTCTCAATACAGCAACTTGATCGCACATGGGCTGAGTTGATGGAAGCTTTCCCACCAGAACGCAACCTAACTAGCCAAGACTACATTGAGCAGCAATACCGTTTGATGCGTAATCTATATACCGGTGTTAGCTTTGCTAGCCTGTTTGATGTTGATGAGCGCAACGGTTTCCGTTTGCCTTGGAGTGATCTATTGCATGGTACGGATGACCTGCAAAAGCTAAAAACGTTAGAGCAATTAGTGGACAAGCTAGAAGGCGAAGAGCGTGAACAACTCGAGCGTTGGTTGGCACGACAAGAAAGCTCGATACTTCATGCTATGGAGCAGACTCGAGTCATTTGTATTGAAGCTCAGCCATATTGGCAAAGCTAATCAGTAAATAACGTAAAAGCAACGGGAGCCTTATGGCTCCCGTTTTGATTGTTGCTGCTCGAGTCGGTCTAAACGTTTTAGAATCTCATCTTGTTTCTCGACCAGTTCGACCAGCAATCGCTCTTTGTTCTCAGAGCGTTTTGTTTGGATTTTATTTGGCGAAGTGATCAACGAGGTAATCAAACCTGTGATCATACCAAATAGGCCGACACCACATATGATCAAACCGGATGCCAGCAACTTACCGCTATTGGTAACCGGGTAATGATCGCCATATCCTACCGTAGAGATCGTCACCAGCGCCCACCACAGGGCATCCCCACCTGTCTGAATATTGGCATCAGGATCCGAACCTTCAATAAACAGCATCATACTGGATCCAACCGTCAGCAGTACAACCATAAGCAATAGGATAGAAGCAAGCGTCGTTTCACGTCGATTGCTGAGAAGTTGCTTTAACAAGTAGCGACTAGATCGAATAACCAAAATGACACGCATGATATGAAATATGCGCGCAAAGCGAAGAGGTTCTACCATTGGAATACTGGCAAGAAAATCGATCCAATGACGTTTCAAAAATTGCACACGATCTGTCGCACGGATTATATCTATGCTGAGTTGTAGGATGAAAATGCTACAGATAATAAAGTCTAAGCCGATAAAAACTTGTCGAGTTTCTGGGGTGAGTGGAAAGAACAATAAGCCCGAGATCACAAATAGCGCCATAAATGACAGGATCAGTGACAACAAGCTCATCGGTTTAGTGTCGTCTTTGGTAATATCTCTTTTCATACGAGGCTCGAAAAAAATCATAATCAGCGCGTTCGAGGGAGTGGAGTCTCCGCATCACTCTAGTATAAAGCACTGAAATCAAAAAAATTTCATTTATTGGAGAACGGACAATGACCAAGATGGCATTTAAGCCGTGGGAACGAGTTATCACGGATATTCGACTGGTTCCTAAAATGGTGATGCTAATGGTGTTCAGTACAGTACTGATCATCGGAAAGCAACTATGGGATGCGAGTGTCTTCTACGACGCTCTTCTTGCAGCAACTCAAGACGCTCAAGTTGCGCAACAGCATTATGAAGCTTACCTAGTACAGGTGGCTTGGCAAACTGTTGCCATGATTGTTGTTTTCGTCGTTCTCCTTTTATTCGCTGCACGGGTTATGTTACGTCAAACCCAATACCTAAGCGAGTCAATTAAATTAATGGCGGCCAGAGACCTTTCTGTTCCTATTGAGATGGAATGTAAGGATGAATATGGTGATGTTGCGCGTGAGCTTGAAAGAACCCGCGTTCAGCTACAGGAAATGATCCGCTTGCAAATCGATGCGTCTCAAGAGCTCGCAGGACTGACGGAAGTGATGGCATTAAGTATGTCCGAAACCAAGGAGTCTGCGCAGGAAGAGTTTAATGAGATTGATCAGCTAGCCACGGCGATGAGCGAAATGACATCAACGGTCCAAACTGTTGCTGGCCACGCTCAAAACGCTTCATCACTGACTGAAAGTGCGTCTGGACAAGCCGAGACAGGTCAACGCTTTGTTCAAGATACGGTCTTGAAAATCAGTGAACTTTCTAAAGATATTTCAGCTTCAGCACAGGCTGTCAATCAAGTAGAAGAGAGTGTCGATTCCATTGGTAGTGTGGTTGGTACCATTCAAGGGATCTCTGAGCAAACTAACTTGCTAGCGCTCAACGCCGCGATTGAAGCGGCACGTGCGGGTGAAGCGGGTCGAGGCTTTGCGGTTGTTGCCGACGAAGTGCGCAACCTTGCTCAGCGTACTCAGCAGGCGACTGTCGAAATCCAAGAGATGATTTCTCAGCTACAAACAAGTGCCAACTCTGCGGTTGAACTGATGGAAAAGAGTGTGGTTGAAGCCGCTGAAGGTGTGGAATTGGTGACCAACGCGGGTAGCGAATTGGATGGTATCGTGAGTCAGGTCAATCAAATCAATGATATGAACTTCCAAATCGCCACCGCAGCAGGTCAGCAGAGCAGTGTTGCGGAAGAGATGAGTCAAAACCTGACGAATGTGCGAGAGCTGGTGCAAGCATCGGTCACCGTGGTTTCCGAGTTGCTAGAGACATCAGAAATCATGCAGCAAAATGCTGAGGAACTGGATAAGAAAATCACTTCATTTAAGGTGTAGCTTCTCAACTTAATTGCAATAAACGCCCACTTGCTACTAGTGGGCGTTTTTTATTGGTATAAATAGAGCGTTACCTTTCACTCAACTGGTATTTCTATCACAAGGAAGAATCATGCAACTGCCAGAAAGTCTTGTCTCCATCTCCCAGTCTGCAACCGACTCATTATTTCAATCTGATGCAATTTCACACTGGCCTGACTCTTTGACCCAGCAACTTAGCTACGTCGCAGGTTTAAGTCAGTTTGTCTGTAATACCTTGGTGGCAGATGAGCAACTTCAGCAATTGTTGCCACATATGTTGGCAGAGAATTCGCGCTACGAGCAATACCGAGAAAGATTGGCCAGTATGCTGAGTGAATGCAGCGATGAAATGCAGGGACATCGAGTCCTGAGACAGTTCCGCAACAGAGAAATGGTTTATATTGCGTGGCGTGACTTCACCGCTTCGTGGTCACTAGAAGAGAGCCTTACTCATTTATCCCAGCTTGCCGAAGCGATGATTTTCGAGACATATCATTGGCAGTACGATGCTTGCTGTGAACTGTGGGGAACGCCGATGAATGCTCAGGGTGAGGCTCAGCCAATGCTAATCATTGGCATGGGTAAGCTTGGCGGAGGAGAGCTCAATTTCTCTTCCGATATCGATCTGATCTTTACCTATCCAGAAAATGGTGAGACGCAAGGAACACGCCGCAGTATTGCGAACGCTCAATTTTTTACTCGTTTAGGCCAGCGCATCATTAAAGCCCTTGATCAGCAGACCTTTGATGGTTTCTGTTATCGGGTTGATATGCGCCTGCGTCCTTTTGGTGACAGTGGTCCGTTGGTAATGAGCTACGCTGCTTTGGAGGACTACTATCAGGAGCAGGGGCGTGATTGGGAACGCTACGCAATGATTAAAGCACGGGTCATGGGCAGTGAGATGTACCCGCAATATCAAGAATTGCGTCAAATGCTGCGCCCATTTGTGTTCCGTCGCTATATCGATTTCAGTGCGATTCAGTCTCTTAGACGCATGAAGTCGATGATCAGCAGCGAGGTTCGCCGTCGTGGTCTCAGCAATAACATTAAGCTCGGTGCTGGTGGTATACGTGAGATTGAGTTTATTGCCCAGGTATTTCAGTTGATAAGAGGTGGCCGAGAGCCAAGTCTACGTCAGCGCGGACTGCTCGTCACGATTGATGCCGTTGAAGCGTTAGAGCTACTTACGAAACCAGAAACGCAGGCTTTAAGAGAGGCCTACAAATTCTTACGTCGATTGGAAAACCTGCTTCAAGCGATGGCAGACAAACAAACTCAGACTCTTCCTGAATGTGAAACTGAGCGATTGCAGCTTGCGGTTGCTATGGGGTACGGCGCTTGGGCAGATCTTATCGCGGATGTAGAAACGCACATGGCGAATGTACATGGCGTGTTTGCTGCGCTGATCGGAGACGATGAAGAAGAACAGCAAGACATTGCTCAGCATTTTGTTGAACTATGGGATATGGCGGCAAAACAAGATGTTATCGAGAACATTCTTGAACAGGATATGGCAGTTGAATCGCCTCAGACTATGGCCAGTACCATCATGCAATTCAAGCAAGATTTAGCGAAAAAGACCCTCGGGCCACGTGGCCGTGAAGTTCTTAATCGCTTGATGCCAAAAGTGTTCGCTGCTATTTACTCTCATCAAGACGCCAAGTTTGGTTTGCCTCGAGTGCTGCACTTATTGCATAACATTGTTACGCGAACAACGTACCTTGAGCTGTTGGATGAGCACAATGCTGCGTTAACCCAGTTAGTTCGTTTATGTACGGCCAGTCCAATGATTTCCGAGCAGTTGGGGCGCTATCCGATTTTGCTTGATGAGTTGATCGACCCACAACAATTGTATAACCCGATTCCACTGGAGAGTTACCGCACTGAGTTGCGAGACTTTTTGGCCCGTATCCCTGAAGATGATATGGAGCAACAGATGGAAGCTTTGCGCCAGTTTAAGCAGATTTGTATCTTGCGTATCGCCGCAGCCGATATCGCGGGTGCACTGCCGGTAATGAAAGTAAGTGACCACTTAACCTATTTGGCGGAAGCGATTGTTGAGTCGGTGGTTGGGCAGGCGTGGTTGCAGATGGCTGAAAAGTATGGAGAGCCGACTCATCTTAAAGAACGGAGTGGAAAAGGCTTTGCCGTCATTGGCTATGGCAAGGTTGGTGGTTGGGAGCTAGGCTACAACTCAGATTTAGATATCGTCTTTATGCATGACTGCCCGGCTACTGTATATACCGATGGTAAGAAAGAAATCGATGGCCGCCAGTTTTATCTCAGACTGGCACAACGAATCATTCATATATTCTCAACCCGAACCGCTTCAGGGATCTTGTACGAAGTGGACACTCGCTTACGTCCTTCTGGTGCATCTGGTTTGCTGGTCAGTCCTAGTGATGCGTTCGACCTATATCAACGAGAAGAAGCTTGGACGTGGGAACATCAGGCGCTCGTTCGTGCACGAATGATATATGGTGACGAATTATTACAGCAGGCATTTGCAAAGACCCGCCATGAAATTCTTTCACTTGAACGAGACGAAGCCACTTTGAGGAAAGAAGTGTCTGAGATGCGAGTGAAGATGCGCGACCATCTGGGGGGGAAAAAGGCAGGTCGCTTTATGCTCAAGCAAGATCCAGGAGGCATCACGGATGTCGAATTTCTCGCTCAGTACCTTGTACTGCGATTTAGTCAGCAAAAACCAAAACTGACCCGCTGGAGTGATAACGTTCGAATCTTTGAGAGTATGATGGCACAAGGCATCATGGAGGAGCAGGATGCGATGGCATTGACCTGTGCTTATACCACCATGCGTGACCAAATCCATCATCGTAATCTTTTGAACCTTGATGCAGATGTTGCTGAAGATAAATTCATCAATGAACGTGAATTGGTGACTAAACTATGGCACGAGTGGCTCGAATAGGTTTTGACCACTAAAACACTATGTTAAACTCTTGCCCGAATTAGAATTTGGAGATCCACAATGAAGCCAATCCTACCGAACTACAGTGATTCTGGTGTGCTAATTATCGGCGATGTAATGCTAGATCGTTATTGGTATGGCCCTACAGGCCGTATTTCACCTGAAGCTCCAGTACCTGTAGTTAAAGTAGAAAATAACGAAGAGCGACCAGGTGGTGCTGCTAACGTAGCGATGAATATTGCCTCACTTGGTGGACATGCTCATATCGTTGGTTTAACAGGGATTGATGAACCTGCCAAAGTTCTCAACGAAACTCTCTCTGCATTGAAAGTGAAATGTGATTTTGTGGGACTGCCAAACTACCCAACTATCACTAAACTCCGCGTTCTTAGCCGTGGTCAGCAACTTATCCGTCTCGACTTTGAAGACAAGTTTGAAAATGTTGATGCTGAGCTTATTCTGGATCGTATGGAGCAAGCGCTACCAAAAGTGAAGTCAGTTGTCTTGTCTGACTACGCTAAAGGTGCTTTGGAGCACGTACAGCAGTTTATTCAAAAAGCGCGCGCTGCAAACGTGCCAGTATTCATCGACCCAAAAGGGGCGGACTTCGAACGCTATCGTGGCGCGACTCTACTGACTCCAAACATGGCGGAATTTGAGCATGTCGTCGGTAAAGTTAAGTCGAATGATGAGTTGGTTGAGAAGGGCTTAGCGCTAATTGAACAGTTTGATTTCGAAGCCCTGCTTGTTACTCGCAGTGAGCATGGCATGACGCTGCTTCGTCGTGGTCAAGAGCCGTTCCATTTACCAACACAAGCAAAAGAAGTGTACGACGTGACAGGTGCGGGAGATACGGTTATTTCTGTTCTCGCTGCCTCTGTTGCAGCTGGTAAGCCTCTAGATGAAGCGTGTGCGCTTGCAAACGCTGCTGCGGGCGTAGTTGTTGGTAAACTCGGCACTTCTACCGTTTCGACTATTGAATTGGCTGAAGCCGTTCATGGAAGTCAAGACACCGATTTTGGTGTTATCTCTGAGCATGCCCTCATTGAAGCGGTTAAAAAGGCTCAAGCATGTGGTGAGAAGGTTGTGATGACCAATGGTTGTTTCGATATTCTTCATGCAGGTCACGTCTCTTACCTTAACCATGCAGCACAATTGGGTGATCGTCTTATTGTTGCGGTCAACACGGATGAGTCAGTAAAACGCCTAAAAGGCCCAGGTCGTCCTGTGAACCCAACGGATCGCCGTATGGCTGTACTTGCAGGTTTAGGTGCAGTGGACTGGGTTGTGCCATTTGGTGAAGATACTCCACAGCGCTTAATTTCAGAAGTGCTTCCAGATCTGCTGGTGAAAGGTGGTGATTACAAACCTGAAGATATTGCTGGTGGTAAGGAAGTAATTGCCAACGGCGGTGAGGTTAAAGTACTTAACTTTGAAGATGGATGTTCAACGACTGAAATCATTGATGCGATTAAAGGTGGTAGGGGCTAACCTTACTATCCATTGCTAACAAAATGCTCACCAGTCCGGTGAGCATTTTTTATAACAAAGAAAAATGGAGCCATTTGGCTCCATTTTACTAATTGATTCAGAGGTGAATTAGTCCTCTAGGTCACCACAGAAGCGGTAGCCTTCACCATGAATGGTTGCGATGATTTCAGGTGTACCTGAAACAGATTCGAAGTGCTTACGGATGCGACGAATGGTTACGTCAACAGTACGGTCGTGTGGCTTAAGCTCACGGCCAGTCATCTTCTTAAGCAGGTCAGCGCGAGTCTGGATCTTACCTGGGTTCTCACAGAAGTGCAGTAGTGCACGGAACTCTGAGCGAGGTAGTTTGTAACCATCACCACTTGGACTAACAAGTGAGCGGCTATTGATATCCAGAACCCAACCGTTGAAAACGTATTTATCTACGCTACGCTTCTCTTCACTAACGACGCTTGAATTCATCGAACGACTTAGTAGGTTACGAGCACGGATAGTCAATTCACGCGGGTTGAATGGCTTAGTGATGTAATCGTCAGCACCAATTTCTAGGCCAAGGATCTTATCAACTTCGTTGTCGCGGCCTGTTAAGAACATTAGCGCAACGTTAGCTTGCTCACGTAGCTCACGAGCTAGCAATAGACCATTTTTGCCTGGTAGGTTAATGTCCATAATGACCAAGTTAACTTGGTTATCAGACAGCACCTGGTGCATCTCTTCACCGTCACTGGCCTCAAAAACAGCGTATCCCTCTGCTTCAAAAATACTCTTAAGAGTGTTACGAGTTACTTGCTCATCTTCGACAATAAGAATGTGCGGGGTTTGCATTGGCGGTACCTAAACTTGTGAAAAATTTGTGCTAATAGAATAAATTCTAGGCAAAAACATAACATACAGGTAATGTGATGTTGATAATAAACCAAAGACTGTAAAAATACACTCTCTTTGATTGCCCGCCATCCGTGGTACTTCTTTTCTACCCTTAGAGGTCCTTTATCCTCTGAATCCTACTAGTCTTTGAGGCGGATTCTATAATGTTAACAGCATGCTAACAACGTAGAAGTGTTAATTCCAATCACTTTGTTGATTTATATCAAGAGTTAGAATGTAACAAATATTAATAGTGTCCAGTAAATGTAAAACTGTTGGTTTTATGATAATTGATGCAAAGCTATGGCAAGCCTATTGTGATCCCTATTTTCGTTTCGAAGGTAAGATCAAGTACGAAAATTTTGCCATCATAACAGCTTGGAATCCGAGTAGCGTTTGGCTCTCACCGGACGAGAATTATCGAAATAATCAGTACTTAGCAGCAGAAATAGGCCATACTTGTTGTATGTCGGTCAATGTTGGCAATGAGGATTTCTCGTTGTGCGAAGAGATAAGCTTTACCTTATCTCGTGCCTAGAACAAAAACAGACAACGGTGTTGCTTGGTGACTGGCGATCCCGTTGCAGATAAAGGATTTACTTTTTAGAAGTTCAAGGAGGAAAAATGAAAGATATGACCCCTGATATTTGTGATAAACATGCGGATAAAGTCACCTTGCTCGAGCTGCCATTGCATAGCTTCGGTCGCAAGGATGCATTCTTTGGCGAAATTGTCACTGTTCGTTGCTATCACGATAATTCCAAGGTTCGTGAAATGCTCAGTCAGGATGGTACAGGCAAAGTGCTGGTGGTCGATGGGCATGGCTCATGTCAAAGAGCTTTGCTTGGTGATCAATTAGCTATTCTTGCGATTGATAATAATTGGGAAGGTGTCATCGTTAATGGTGCTGTACGCGATGTTGCTGCAATGGCCGAAATGGATTTAGGGGTTAAAGCCTTGGGTGCTTGCCCGTTTAAGACAGAAAAACGCGATGTCGGTGAAATCAACGTCACCTTAACAATACACAACCAAATGATTCAGCCAGGTGATTACATCTACGCCGATTGGAATGGTGTTTTAATGTCTACTGAATTGTTAGATTGGAACTAAAAGCGAAATCCAAGACCAACTTCAATCCCTTTCTGCCACTCTTGATAGTCGAGAGTGGCATGAATATCTAGATTTTCAGTCAGCTTCATACGACTCGAAACTTCTGCTGCAATTGTCGATTCTTTACCATCACTCAGAGTGTCATCACTGTAGGAGTGAAGGGTACTTTTTACCGAGAATCTTGGTGTCAATTGGTAACTTACGCCACTCAAAAAACCGGTCTCGTTTGCTCGTTCGCTATTGTTTAAGCGAGCACCTACGTACAGGTCGACCTTGCTGAAAATGTTATAAGAATAACCACCGTCTATTTTCCATGAATCAAAGTCATTGTTGTCATTTGTACTGGAAATAAAAAGCTTGTGTGGTGAAACGTTTTGTTGGGAAGGGAGTACGGGCAACTCAGCAGCAAATGACGAGCAGGCGCAAAGTAGCACTGATAGGCTAAATATTGTTTTCATACGCCACTCCTTTGCTGTCGTCTGCATTCCACTGCAAAATTAATTAAAGCATAAAACTTCCGGACTAGATGCAACTTTTATATAGCAATTAGTTATTATGATATGTGCCTATGGTTTCATTGGTTGTTGGAATTATGAGAAAGTTGGTCACATTGTGTAAAGACTGCAGAGTCGGCGTGTGAACAAAAAATAGTAACTTTTCATTGACGTGAAGATGAAAAATAGGTTAAACGTATGGGTAAGCAAACACACATTGTTATAGAAAACTAATTTTATGCAGCACCAAAGCCTAGTAATGACCACTACCATTATTATTACCGACATCGCTATTGTTGGGGCAGGCTGCTAAGCGAAAGAAAATCATAAATAAGGCCTGTATCCCACAAGATACAGGCCTTTTTTTATGTCAATTTAAGACATTTGGAGGAAGGGATGCGAGTTTTAAAGTTTGGAGGATCATCATTAGCCGATGCTGATCGTTTTTTACGAGCGGCAGATATCATTGCTAATAATGCTCAACAAGAAGAAGTCGCAGTCGTGCTTTCAGCACCAGGCAAGACGACCAATAAATTAGTTTCTGTCATTGAAGGGGCGCTAAAAAATGGCGAAGCAGAATTGCAAATCGCCGAGCTTGAGGATTCTTTCCGCGACCTTTACCAAGACATCAAGCAAGTGCTGCCGAACATCAATGGCAGTGCTTACGACAATCAAGTTAAAACATCGCTATCTCAGCTGCGCCAATTCGTTCATGGTATAAACTTGCTGGGTATGTGCCCTGACAACGTCAACGCACGTATCATTAGTAAAGGTGAACGAGTTTCTATTCAGCTTATGAAAGCGGTATTAGAGGCGAAAGGCCAACCAGCCAGTCTGATCGACCCAGTGCAATACTTATTTGCTCGTGGTGATCATCTTGAAGCGATGGTTGATGTTGAAATCTCTACTCAAAACTTCCGTCAGAATCCTCTTCCACAAGGCCGTGTAAACATCATGCCTGGCTTTACTGCTGGTAATGATGAAGGCGAGTTAGTGACGCTAGGACGTAATGGTTCGGACTACTCAGCAGCCGTTTTGGCCGCGTGTCTTCGTGCCGATTGTTGTGAAATCTGGACTGATGTTGATGGCGTTTATAACTGTGACCCTCGCTTAGTAGCGGATGCGCGTTTATTAAAATCTCTCAGCTACCAAGAGGCGATGGAGCTTTCGTATTTTGGTGCGTCTGTACTGCATCCTAAGACCATCGCGCCGATTGCCCAATTCCATATTCCTTGTCTGATCAAAAACAGTTTTAACCCACAAGGTGCGGGGACGCTCATTGGCCAAGACACGGGTGAAGATAACCTAGCGATCAAGGGTATTACCACACTCAGCGACCTGACTATGGTTAACGTGTCTGGCCCTGGTATGAAAGGCATGGTTGGCATGGCTAGCCGCGTATTTGGTGCGATGTCCTCAGCGGGAGTATCGATCGTTTTGATTACTCAGTCTTCTTCAGAGTACAGCATCAGTTTCTGTATAGAAGCTCAAGATCAGGCAATCGCAGAGCAAGCGCTTGGTGATGCTTTTGAGCTTGAACTGAAAGATGGTCTGTTGGAGCCTGTTGAGTTCCTTAATGATGTTGCGATCGTAACGTTAGTGGGTGATGGAATGCGCACTTCTCGTGGTGTTGCGTCTCAATTCTTCTCTTCGTTAGCCGAAGTTAACGTTAATATTGTTGCGATTGCTCAAGGCTCATCTGAGCGTGCTATCTCAGCAGTGATCCCAGAAGATAAGATTTCAGAAGCCATCAAAGCCTGTCATGAAAACCTATTCAATTCAAAACACTTCCTCGATGTGTTTGTGGTTGGTGTTGGTGGTGTGGGTGGCGAACTGGTGGATCAGATTGATCGTCAGCAAGCGAAACTGGCTGAAAAAGGCATCATCTTACGAGTTTGTGGTTTGGCAAACAGTAAAGGACTTCTGTTGGATAGCGAAGGGCTTCCACTTGAACACTGGCGTGATCGTATGAAAGATGCGTCAGAAGAGTTCAGTCTGGCACGCTTAATCTCGCTGGTGCAACGCAACCACATTATCAACCCAGTATTGGTTGACTGTACTTCTAGTGAATTAATCGCGAATCAATATGCTGACTTCTTAGCTGCTGGTTTCCACGTGGTTACGCCGAACAAAAAAGCGAACACCGCGAGTATGTCTTACTACCATCAATTGCGTGATGTTGCGCGTAGCTCACGCCGCAAATTGATGTACGAAACAACCGTTGGTGCGGGTCTACCTGTTATTGAAAACCTACAGAATCTTATCTCAGCGGGTGACGAACTGGAACGTTTCAGTGGCATCTTGTCTGGTTCACTATCATTTATATTCGGTAAGTTGGATGAAGGTATGACACTTAGCCAAGCGACGAATATTGCTAAAGAGAGTGGTTTTACAGAGCCAGATCCACGTGATGACCTGTCGGGTATGGACGTAGCACGTAAACTACTGATTCTTGCTCGTGAAGCCGGTATGAACTTAGAACTGGAAGATGTCATTGTTGATCAAGCTCTGCCACCAGGCTTTGATGACTCAGGCACTATAGAAGAGTTTATGCAGCGTTTACCTCAAGCAGACGCTTATTTCCAACAACTTTCTGCGCAAGCAGCCGAAGAAGGAAAAGTGCTACGCTACGTGGGTGAAATCTCGGATGGTGAATGTCGAGTAAGCATTGCGGCGGTCAATGAAAACGACCCAATGTTTAAGATTAAAGATGGTGAAAATGCGTTGGCGTTTTACAGCCGTTACTACCAGCCAATTCCATTAGTATTACGAGGTTACGGTGCGGGTACTGAAGTGACAGCGGCAGGTGTGTTTGCTGATGTGATGCGTACATTAGGTTGGAAATTAGGAGTATAAAGAAATGAGTCGAGGTATGGATGTCGTTGTTTATGCTCCTGCGTCAATCGGTAATGTGAGCGTTGGTTTCGATGTTTTGGGGGCGGCCGTGTCCCCCATTGATGGCACGCTACTGGGTGACCGAGTTATGGTTAAATCAGGCGATGAGCCGTTTAGCCTAAAAACAGCAGGTAGCTTTGTCTCAAAACTACCTGAAAACCCGAAAGAGAATATTGTTTATGACTGCTGGCGTGTATTTGCTCGCGAGCTAGACAAGAAAGGTCAAGATCTTTTGCCCCTAGAGATGACTCTAGAAAAGAATATGCCTATTGGCTCAGGATTAGGTTCAAGTGCTTGTTCCATTGTGGCTGCTTTGGATGCGCTCAACCGTTTCCATGGGGAACCTCTCAACGAAACTGAGTTGCTTGCATTAATGGGGGAAATGGAAGGACAGATATCTGGTGGTGTTCACTACGATAATGTCGCACCATGTTACCTTGGCGGCGTACAGTTGATGTTGGAAGAGTTAGGCATTATCAGTCAAGAAGTGCCATGTTTTGACAATTGGTATTGGGTAATGGCTTATCCGGGAATCAAGGTCTCGACTGCCGAAGCGCGTGCAATTCTGCCATCACAATATCGCCGTCAGGACATTATCGCCCACGGTCGTCATCTTGCTGGCTTTATACATGCTTGCCACTCTAATCAGCCTGAACTGGCAGCGAAAATGATCAAAGACGTGATCGCTGAACCGTATCGTGAGAAACTGTTACCTGGTTTTGCTGAAGCGCGTAAATACGCTGTAGCAGCCGGTGCTTTGGCGACGGGTATTTCGGGTAGTGGTCCAACGCTATTTAGTATTTGTAAAGATAAAGATGTCGCTGAGCGTGTGGCACGCTGGCTTGAACAAAACTACGTACAAAATGAAGAAGGATTCGTCCATGTTTGTCGTCTCAACAAGCAAGGTTCGAACGTAACAGGAAGTGAGCTATGAAGCTGTACAACATAAAAGAAAATGACGAACAAGTATCCTTTGGCCAAGCCGTGCGCCAAGGGTTAGGTCGTAACCAAGGCCTTTTTTTTCCATCAGAACTGCCTAAGTTTGACGATGTAGATGCGCTTTTAGCTGAAGACTTTGTTTCACGTAGTACTAAGATTCTCTCAGCACTTATTGGTGATGAGTTAGCAGAAGAAAAAGTAAATTCAATGGTTGATGCAGCGTTCCAATTTCCTGCACCAATCAAGCAAGTAAAAGAGGGTGTTTATGCCCTTGAACTGTTTCACGGTCCAACTCTAGCGTTTAAAGATTTCGGCGGCCGTTTTATGGCTCAGTCGTTAGCTGCTGTTTCTAATGGTGGTAAAATCACGATTCTGACAGCAACGTCTGGCGATACTGGTGCGGCAGTGGCACACGCTTTTTATGGGATGGAAGATATCAACGTTGTTATCCTTTACCCGAAAGGCAAAATCAGCCCTCTGCAAGAAAAGCTATTCTGTACGCTTGGCAACAATATCCACACGGTTGCTATCGATGGTGATTTTGATGCTTGCCAAGCGCTCGTTAAGCAAGCTTTCGATGACGCCGCTCTGCGTGAAGAGATTGGCTTAAATTCCGCTAACTCAATTAACATTAGCCGCCTAATGGCTCAGATCTGCTACTACTTTGAGGCCGCTTCTCAACTAAGCAAAGAGCAGCGTGAAAACCTCGTGGTATCGGTACCAAGTGGTAACTTTGGTAACCTGACAGCCGGTTTGTTAGCAAAAGCTCTAGGTTTGCCGATTAAGCGTTTCATTGCTGCGACTAACGCGAACGATACCGTGCCACGTTACTTAGAAACGGGTAAGTGGGACCCAAAACCAACGGTTGCAACCACTTCAAACGCGATGGATGTGAGTCAGCCAAACAACTGGCCGCGTATCGAAGAGCTATGCCAAGTGAAAGATTGGGGCTTAGAGACGTTAGGTAAAGGTGCGGTGAGTGATGAGCAAAGCGCGGCATCAGTAAAAGAGCTGTACCAACAAGGTTATCTGTGTGAACCGCACGGTGCGATCGCCTATCGAGTGCTGCAAGAGCAGCTTCAAGAAGGTGAGACAGGGTTATTCCTATGTACAGCACATCCAGCGAAGTTCAAGGAAGTGGTTGACGATATTTTAGGTACAGATATTGACCTGCCAGGCCCGCTAGCAAAACATGCAGTGATGGATTTGCTGTCTGAAGACCTCGCCAATGATTTCGATGCATTGAAAGAAGTCCTGCGTCGAGTGCAGAAATAAGTTAGCAAAGGTCGCTCAGGCGGCCTTTGTTTTTTTAGAGCGCTTCGAATCGAGAACGGACTTCGTCCTGCGAGAGGAACTTGTGATGAGCGAGTCGAAAGTTGCAGGCAGCGCTGGCTAAGATTTGAGTTTAATTATCTGAATTTAAAAGAAAAGGGTTGACACTGTGTGTCAACCCTTCAAAATTTTCTCGTTTCTCGTTTCTCGTTTCTCGTTTCTCGTTTCTCGTTTCTCGTTTCTCTTATTTGTTCAAAGCAAATGTCGGTAACGAAAGGTGCCAGCGAATAGCGCCTAAGCGAATAATCAGTGTAGAAGCTACACCTGCGAGGAAAGCTGTATCGTTATCATAGCCAATCGCTAAGGCTGTGGTATGGAATACCCCACCAATCAAACACGCAGTCGCATAGACTTCACTTCGTAGTACCATTGGGACTTCACGCGCTAATACATCGCGAATGATGCCGCCGCCACAACCCGTTATTACACCCATGATGATAGCGACCAACGCTGAATCTTGATAATGCATCGCTTTGTCTACACCAATACCGACAAAGACGGCTAATCCAATCGCATCACACACTGGTAAAACCCACCACGCTAGGCGTTTAGGTCGTCGAACGATGAGCATAGTGATCAAACAGGTAATTAGGATAGTCCATAAGTAGTTGGTGTCAGTGATCCAGAATACCGGGGTTGCTCCAAGAGCCATATCACGAATCGTACCGCCACCGATAGCAGTGACACTGCCCAAAACGGTGACACCAAATGGATCCATCTTTAAGCGGCCTGCAAGTAGAACGCCTGAAATAGCAAAAATAGCTGTACCGAACAAGTCGATCAAATAAAGCAGCATGGAGTCCATGTTACTAAAATCTCTTACTAAAAAGTTGCGAATAAAAGTGAGACTGGATTGTACGAGATATCACCATTGACCGTTAGTGTTTTCGCCTAACGTTATCAAAATACTCGCAAACTTGTTTGACCGCTAAGAATGTTCTCGGCGTCGGTCGGTTTAGCCAGTCTGAGTTTAAAGACCAGACATGTTTATTTTGAACAGCATCAAGTTGGTGTGCCCATTTGTGCCACATATTGCCATCGGCAATAGCATGTTCAGAAGAGAAGATGACATCTGGGTTACTGATGATAACTTGTTCCAGCCCAACTTGAGGATAAGGCGCGACACTGTCGGCGAAGACGTTGACGCCCCCGCAGAATGTAAATACTTCACTTGGCCATTTCTCTTGGGCGAGGGTGATGATGGGTTGGGCGCTTAATTGATAGAAGTAGCGAACAGGTGTTTCTGTGTGGTACTCGTTTTTAAGCTTTTCTAATTGTTGTCTAAAGTCGGCTGCGGCTCGTTTGCCTATATTGGGATCGTCTGAGTATTCACTTAACTGTTCGAGATTATTAGCGATATCGCTAAGAGATGAGGTTTGTGAGTAATAAATATTGATGCCAAACTGCTTTAGCTTCTCCAGCTCACCGTTTGGGTTACCTGCGGGCCAAGCGATGACTAGGTCTGGTTGAAGTGCAATGATTCGCTCGATTTTTATGCCCTGATAATTGGACACTTTTTCCAGCGTTTTTGCCTGTTCTGGATAGTCGCTACGCTCACTGACCGCAACAAGCTTGTCACCCAGTCCCGCAGCGAAAGCAATCTCTGTCGCATGTGGCGCTAAACTAATGATTCGCTCTACGGGGGCTGCGAAAAGGCTGGGAATAACCAGTGCAGCCAAACTGGCAACGATAAGGCGCATCTAAATACCTTGATAGAATAGGCCCATAAGCAGGCTTTGAATAATGATCCAAATGAACATGCGCCAAGCCAACATCTTCTGAACTTGAGCCACATGTATTGCAGATGGTGCAATACGACCGCCGAGCTTAGCGCGTACGGATTTTTTACCGTCGTAGATGGCAGGGCCACCCAAAGATAGCTCCAACTTACCGCCCACAGCGACGATCAGCCAAGCCGGTCCAGGAAGAGGCCAAGAACTTGCTTGCTGTTGAATGAGTTGGACAGAGGCTTTTGCTCGGTGACCGACGGCGATCATGAGCGCAAACAGGCGCAAAGGGATAAAATCGAGGACGGCGACAGCACGCACAGCAGTCAATCCAAACGGCGAGAACTTTTGTCTTGAAGGGGACCAAGCACGAGCCAGTTCTACCGACATTCGATAGCCAAAAGCCCCAATACCGCCGGCAATGGCATACCAAAACAGTACTCCAACGACATTACGCCCGTAAGACATAATCAAGGTTTCAGAGCCGGCTTTGCCAAGTCCGAGTAGCGATAAAGGATCGGTGGAGCGATTTATCAGCGGCTTAATTAGCATCTTTGCTTGCTCTTTGTCCTCTCGGGCGAGAGCGGCAACGAATTGAGCGGTAAATTTATCTGTATTGCGCCAATCAATGGCAAGAAGGAGAAAGGCCAGCTCAAAAAGTTGCGGCTGCCAAACCAATGGCTTTAACGCGATTAAAACGGCTAGCATAGGCAGAATCATCAGTAGCCAAGCTAAGCTGCCTGAAATGATACTTTGCTGGTAGCTGTTGTTTACGTTGACTTTATCGGCCAATTGCTCGGCGAATTTATGCCACAAAATGGCTGGATGAGCTTCGCGGGGAAAGGGCAATATCAGATGGCATAATAAAGCGCCCCACAACACGAGGAGCGCACCATTTGAGTAGAGTTGCTGAAACAGATCTTCCATGATGTCTCTTTAAGTTACTTTAGAAGTTCAACCATCTTGATAACCATTTCAGATGAGCTTTGAGCGGCTAGCGGAAGAAACTCATCAAAGCTCATACCTGCTTCTTTGTCAGCCACATCAGAGATTGCGCGCACTACAACGAAAGGAACTTTGAACTGGTGACAAGTTTGAGCGATCGCTGCGGCTTCCATTTCTACCGCGACAACCGATGGGAAGTGTTTGCGGATAAATGCCTGACGTTCCGCACTACATACAAAAGCGTCACCAGTACATATTAGGCCGCGAACTGCGTGCTTATCTTCCATTTGTGATAGCGCTTTCTCTGCTACATCCATCAGTTTTTCATCTGCAATGAATGCCGCTGGTTGTTGTGCCATTTGCCCCATTTCGTAGCCAAATGCCGTCACATCGGCATCGTGGTGGCGAACTTCAGTTGAAATCACAACATCACCAACGTTGAGGCTAGAATCAAAACCACCCGCAGAGCCAGTGTTAATGATCACGTCAGGTTGGTACTCGTCCAGTAAAATTGTGGTGCCAACCGCTGCTGACACTTTGCCAATGCCGGATTGAAGTAAAACGACATCTACACCATTGATTTGCCCAGAGAAGTAAGTGCAACCTGCTTTGTTTACTTCTTGGCGGTTTTCAATTGCTTGTTTAAGGATCGAAACTTCTTGTTCCATTGCACCGATGATGCCGATTTTCATAATGAATCCTGTTAATTGACATGGGTCTAATTGAATGGAGCTAAGTGTAACAGAAAAGGGCTAGATGGGAACGGGCTTCGCCCTTCGAGAGTTTAGAGAGGGCGAGAACGCTTCGCTCCGAGAATCGAGACCGGACTTCGTCCTTCGAGAATTTAGGACGGGCTTTGCCCTGTTGGAGGTGGGGGCGGGCAGTAAGTTGATAAAACCTATAGTGTTAAAGGTGTTGACAGAACTACTCCTTAATAAGACATCATGTTCTCGATCAATTACCTATTGCTTAACCCATATACATCTCATATAATCCGCGCTTCGCGTAGCGGCTGAATCAGAGATTGGCTGCTACAAATTTAAACTTACTCTTATTAGGAGAGAATTATGTCTCTGAATGCAGAAACTAAAGCAGCAATCGTTGCAGAATACGCTCAAACTGAAGGCGATACAGGTTCACCAGAAGTTCAAGTAGCTCTACTTACAGCTTCTATCAACCACCTACAAGGTCACTTCAAAGCGCACAAAGGCGATCACCACAGCCGTCGTGGTCTTCTACGTATGGTTTCTCGCCGTCGTAAGCTTCTTGACTACTTGAAAGGCAAAAACCTTTCTCGTTACCAAGATCTAATCAAGCGTCTAGGCCTACGTCGCTAATCAGCGGCTGCATAGAACAGTTTGTCGAAAAAGGGGCTATACGCCCCTTTTTTGTGGCCTAAATTGTGCAAAACCTCTGCTAAGTAGTTTATACTACGTCCGGCTATAACCACCTTAGTGGTTTTATCTCCACAATACTTTTTGCATTACAGTCACCGATGTCGGCCAAAAGGTCGCGACTATTAAAAGGCTATTGCCCCGCAGTATTCTTTTACTAGTCGCGATTCGTAATGCCTTGAGTAATTTAATTAACTCAATCTAAGCACGTGCTTAGAGAAAGGAATAACAATGTTCGAAAAACCAGTTGTTAAAACGTTCCAGTACGGTAACCACACAGTTACTCTAGAAACTGGCGTTATCGCTCGTCAAGCTACAGCTGCCGTTATGGTAACTATGGATGATACAGCAGTATTTGTTTCTGTTGTTGGTAAAAAAGAGGCAGTTGAAGGTCAAGACTTCTTCCCTCTAACAGTTAACTACCAAGAGCGTACTTACGCTGCAGGTAAAATCCCTGGTGGTTTCTTCAAGCGTGAAGGTCGCCCATCTGAAGGTGAAACTCTGACTGCTCGTCTAATCGACCGTCCAATTCGCCCTCTATTCCCAGATGCGTTTAAAAACGAAGTTCAAGTAATCGCTACGGTTATGTCTGTAAACCCAGACGTTCAACCTGATATCGTAACTATGATCGGTACTTCAGCAGCGCTAGCTATCTCTGGTATCCCATTCAACGGTCCTATTGGTGCTGCACGTGTTGGTCACATTGACGGTCAACTAGTACTAAACCCAAGCAACACTGAGCTAGAAACATCTAAGCTTGACCTTGTTGTTGCGGGTACGGAATCTGCAGTTCTAATGGTTGAATCAGAAGCTGACAACCTAACTGAAGAAGAGATGCTTGCAGCAGTTGTTTACGGCCACGATCAACAGCAAGCTGTTATCAACGCAATCAACGAGTTCGCATCAGAAGTTGCTACTCCAGCTTGGGATTGGGTTGCTCCAGAAGAGAACACAACACTTGTAGCTAAGATTGCAGAACTCGCAGAAGCTAAGCTTGTTGAAGCGTACCAAATCACTGAGAAGATGGCTCGTTACGGTCGTATCCACGAGATCGCGGCAGAAGTTAATGAAGTGCTACTTGCTGAAGATCCCGAAGCAAACACCAAAGAAATCCACACTATCTTCCACGATCTAGAGAAGACAGTTGTACGTCGCAGCATCATTGCTGGTAACCCACGTATCGACGGTCGTGAGAAAGACATGGTTCGTGCTCTAGACGTTCGTACTGGCGTTCTTCCACGTACTCACGGTTCTTCACTATTCACTCGTGGTGAGACTCAGGCACTAGTAACTGCGACTCTAGGTACTCAGCGCGATGCTCAAATCATCGATGAGTTAACTGGTGAGCGTAAAGATCACTTCCTACTACACTACAACTTTCCTCCATACTGTGTTGGCGAAACGGGTTTTGTAGGTTCTCCTAAGCGTCGTGAGATTGGCCACGGTAAACTGGCTAAGCGTGGTATTGCAGCTGTAATGCCATCTATCGATGAGTTCCCATACACAGTACGTGTTGTATCGGAAATCACTGAATCTAACGGTTCATCTTCAATGGCTTCTGTATGTGGTACGTCTCTAGCTCTTATGGATGCTGGTGTACCAATCAAAGCCTCTGTTGCGGGTATCGCGATGGGTCTAGTGAAAGAAGGCGATGATTTCGTTGTTCTTTCTGACATCCTTGGTGACGAAGACCACCTAGGTGACATGGACTTTAAAGTAGCAGGTACTAACGAAGGTATCACTGCACTTCAGATGGATATCAAGATCGAAGGTATCACTAAAGAGATCATGCAAATTGCTCTTAACCAAGCGCAAGGTGCACGTAAGCACATCCTATCTGTAATGGATGAAGCGATTTCTGGTGCTCGTGAAGATATCTCTGAGTTCGCTCCGCGTATTCACACAATGAAGATCAGCGCAGAGAAGATCAAAGACGTTATCGGTAAAGGTGGTGCAGTTATCCGTGCTCTAACAGAAGAGACGGGTACAACTATCGAAATCGAAGATGACGGTACAATCAAGATTGCTGCAACTGAAGGCGCAGCAGCAAAAGAAGCGATTCGCCGTATCGAAGAGATCACTGCTGAAGTTGAAGTAGGCCGTATCTACACAGGTAAAGTTGCACGTCTAGCTGACTTTGGTGCGTTCGTTACGATTCTTCCTGGTAAAGATGGTCTTGTACACATTTCTCAAATCGCAGACAAGCGTGTAGAAAAAGTGTCTGACTACCTTGCTGAAGGTCAAGAAGTTCAAGTTAAAGTTCTTGAAATCGACCGTCAGGGCCGCGTTCGTCTAAGCATGAAAGAAGCGGTAGAACAGACTGAGGAAGTCGTTGCTGAAGAAAAACCTGCTACAGACGCATAATGCGAGCTTGATAGGCTAATTAGCTTATTACGCTAAAAGCATGTTATAAAGGGAGCATTACGCTCCCTTTTTTATTGCGGATTACTCTGAGTGCAAACTCAGTAACAGGAGTATCGATCTGTGAAATGGTTTCAAACCGCTACGCTTAGTCTCGCTATAGCTACGGCAGGCTGTGCATCGACCTCAAGCAACAACGCTCAGTGGCTATATCCACCAATGGCGGTTCCTTTGCAAGCCAGTGTGCAGCAAGAAGTTCAGATTGCGCGTTTATCTCAACTCTTACAAAGACCCGATCTTTCGAATGATGTTCGAGCCAAAATGCTTTATGAACGCGGTAACTACTATGGTAGTGTTGGTCTGAGAGATCTCGCTCGTTTAGATTACAATCAGTCACTTGCTCTTAATCCTGCCCAGCCAGATCTGTTTAATTTACTTGGCGTTTATTTTACCCAGGTGGGCGAGTTTGATGCTGCGTACGATGCTTTTGATTCTACCTTAGAGTTAGCTCCGGATAATTCTTATGCCGCACGCAACCGTGCCATTGCGCTTTACTATGGTGATCGGATTGACCTTGCTTTAGAAGATATGCAAAAGCATTATGATGAGGACCCTGGCGATCCATTTCGTGCTTTGTGGCGCTATATCATTAAGCAGGAAAAGCAACCGGATGTTGCTCGTGAAGAGCTACTCAAAGTCTACCAGACTCGTGATGAGCAATGGGGGTGGGTACTGGTTGCCATTACGCTTGGAGAAGTGTCTGAAGATCTGGCCTTTAAAGCCATTTTAGCCGGAACCCGAGACAATACTGTTTTGGCTCAGCGTCTAACAGAGGCTTACTTCTACTTGGGTAAGCGCTATCAAGCTGAAGGTGACTTTGCGAGCGCCATATCGTTATACAAACTGGCGATTTCGTTCAACGTCTTTGAGTATGTAGAACATCGTTATTCGTTCTTGGAACTTAGCCGAATCTACAATCAAGTTAAAGCTGAACATCTTGCCAAGAATAAAGCCAAAGCGCTTGAGATAGAATAAACATTGATGATATGAGTTCGGATAGCCGCTGCTTTGCAGCGGCTTTTTATTGCCAGATGGAAAAATGAAGACTAAAATAGTTAGCCTTGCTAACTAAATGTGCAGACAATGACTCTAGAAAATAGCTTAATGGAACTGGAACGATTCTGTTCCAAAGCGTGGCGAGTTCATGCCAAAGAAGATGCGTTATCAAACCTGAGTTTCAATGAATACGATTATCTTCGAGTGATACAAGAACACGCTCAGGGGATTCGCATCACCGATTTAGCTCAAGAGATGAAAGTGAGTAAGCCTTCCGCCTCAAATATGGTGGCACGATTGCAGAATAAAGGCTTAGTTTCACGGATCTCATGTAATGAAGATGGACGCGCTAAGCGAGTGATTCTAACGGAGCAGGTCATTAAAGACCTTTCGCTTGAACAAGTGGTTTACCGCAGGATCGCGGAGTCTATTGGCAACAAACTGACTGAGGTTGAAAACAGCCATTTGATTAGCTTGTTAGAAAAAGCACTTAAATAATTAACTCGAAGTCAGAAAAATTTATCTATTTAGTTAGCTATGCTAACTAGTGGTGAGAAAATGCAAACATCCATTTATAAACAGTTTTGGAAATACACGATACCTACCGTGGCAGCAATGCTGGTCAATGGTCTATATCAAGTCGTTGATGGCGTCTTCATTGGTCGCTATGTTGGTGCTGATGGCTTAGCGGGCATTAACGTCGCTTGGCCTATGATTGGTTCGATTCTTGGGCTAGGTATGCTGGTTGGTGTCGGAACCGGAGCACTCGTTTCAATACAACAAGGAAAAAAAGACAACCAAGGTGCAAAACAGATCCTCGCGACGGGATTACTGCTACTTATCGCTTTGGTGCCTGTGGTCTCGGTTGTTCTTTATCTGTTCGCAGATGATTTTCTTCGTTGGCAGGGAGCTGAAGGCCGAGTATTTGAGCTGGGGTTACAATATTTACATATCTTGATTGGGGCCTGTATTTTTACTTTGGGCTCGATTGCGATGCCTTTTTTGCTGCGTAATGATGAAAGCCCAAATATTGCGACCATGCTTATGGTCATTGGTGCATTCGTTAACATCGCCTTAGATTACCTCTTAATTGCTGTGTTGGGCTGGGAGTTAACCGGTGCCGCGATAGCTACCGCTATTGCACAAGGTGTGGTCACCGTATCGGGTTTGGCTTACTTTTTTTCATCTCATGCGAGATTGCGTTTGAAGTGGGCTGATTTGCGTTTAAAGCTGGCTATCATCCCCAACATCTTTGCGATTGGCGCATCCAGTTTCTTTATGTATGCCTATGGTTCTATGATGGTTGCACTGCACAACGCACTATTTTCTCAATATGGCGATCAGTTGATGATTGGCGCTTACGCCATACTAGGTTATATCGTCACCGTCTACTATCTCACAGCAGAAGGTATTGCAAACGGTATGCAGCCTTTGGTCAGCTACAATCATGGGGCGAGAAACCAACAAAACATCCGTAAACTTCTAAAAGTTGCGATGTATTCAGCGGTGATAGTGGGTAGTGTATTTGTGGTATTACTCAATCTATTCCCAACTCAATTTGTCTCTGTCTTTAACAAGGATGACGCACAGTTGATGGAACATACGGTGATGGGAATTCGTCTGCACATGTTTTCTATGGCACTCGACGGCTTCTTAGTGGTTGCTGGTGCTTACTACCAAGCGATCAACAAGGGGAGTAAAGCGCTGTTTGTCACTGTTGGCAATATGTTGGTGCAATTGCCTTTCTTGTACTTGATGCCTAAGTTGTTTGGTGTGCCGGGTATCTGGATTGCGTATCCATTGTCTAACATTGCACTCAGCTTGGTGGTGATGACGATGCTGTGGAAAGATATCAAGCGCTTAAAAGTGACATCGACCGAACAGGTCACCGCATAGAGAAAAGGGCTCATTTGAGCCCTTTAACATGTGTCATAAATTTAACTAGACGTTCTTCACTTCGAGACCGGCCAGTTGATGCCAGTAACCGTTGCACTGACGGTTATCGATTTGATCTGGGCTTTGACCACTCTCGTTCGCGCGGAATTTTTCAACTTGCGAGAAGGTATCGAGGCCAAGTGGACTCAGGCGTACGACATCGACCAATCCTTGCATACTTGGCAGATCGTTGATCAGGTTATAGCAATAGCCTGATTGAGTCTGGATGCCGTTCAGGTTGAACACTTGCTGGCCTTCTTGGCTGCTTACTTGAATGCCTGTTGGGTATTTAATACAGCAGGTCTCACAATCGTCTTTGGCACGATTCTCTGCTCTTGCGGTAAAGCATCGAGCTGAGTAAGCCAAAGGTAGGTAGCCATGACTGAAGACTTCGACCTCGAACTTATCCTTAATACCAATCTCATCACATTGGGTTAATACTTTGCTCAGCCAATCACGAGACAGCTCGACAGGCATGCACCAACGGATCATGCCCTGTTTAAGAAACAGGTTGAGCGTGTGGGCATTGTAAGTATTGACCGCAGGGCCAACCACAAACGGTACCTTACGCTCAGAGGCTAGCTGGATTGCAGAAACGTCATTGGCTTCAATCGCGAAGTTACCATTATCGATGTACTTCTTCATGATGTTGACTTCGCTCGGCGCTTCGAGAAGAGCCATGGTCGAAAGGACAACTTGTTTGCCAGCAGAACTAAGCTCTTTGGCAATATCAAACCAATGATTTGGTTTCATTTCACGTCGTTTAGAGCAAACACTTTCACCCAAATAAATGATATCTGCTGAACTGCTTTTAGCCTGATTATAAAAAGCTTCGACATCCTGCTTTGGCCAGAAATAGAGTAGTGGGCCAAGCGCGTATTTCATGTTTTTTTCCATATTGACCTCTACTGCCACTTGCGGTGGTATGCACCGAGTGTTGTTTGCTTACCTTCTGACACGTTTGCTAGAGTCGCATCCCAAGCCGCTTCGACTTGGTAGCCTTCAGGGTTTGCGAGATAGCGATCAATAGCGGCTCGCCAAGTACGTGTTACCTGCTCCACGTAGGCAGGGCTGCGTTGGCGTCCTTCGATTTTTACCGAGGCTACGTTCGCGGCAAACAGCTCAGGGAGCATAGAGAGGGTGTTCAAACTGGTTGGCTCTTCCAAAGCATGATAAGCCTTGGTTTGCTCTTCTAGATCGGCGGTGAAACGGCCTTTACATAAGGTCGGATAACCTGCATTTTCACCTTCGCTGTAACGGTCAATAAGAATGTTGTTGAGGCGAGACTCAAGCCCTTTCTCGGTTTCTTGCCAACGAACATATTTGGCAGGCGAGCATGCCCCCACTGTGTTTGGTGATTCTCCAGTCATGTATGAGGAGAGATAGCAGCGTCCTTCAGACATGATGCATAGGCTGCCAAACGCAAACACTTCAAGTTCGACATCGCTGGTGATATTACGTGATAGCTGTTTCACCTGATGAATCGAAAGAACACGAGGCAGAACAACGCGCTTGACGTTAAAGTTGTTCTTGTAGAAATCGATAGCCGCGACGTTTGTTGCCGAGGCCTGTACTGATAAGTGAAGTTCTAAGTCAGGGTACTTTTGCGATGCGTAATCAAGTACCGCGATATCTGCCACAATCAGAGCATCTACGCCATTATCCGCTGCACGGTCGACCGCATCGGTCCAACGGCTAAATCCGTCTGGATGAGCGAAAGTGTTGAGAGCGACATGAATCTTCTTCTTATGGTCATGAACGTACTGAACGGCTTTTTCCAGTTTCTTACCTGTAAAGTTTAAACCCGCAAAGTGACGGGCATTGGTATCATCTTTAAAACCGATGTAAACCGCATCAGCGCCACAATCAATTGCAGTTTTTAGTGCAGGCAAGTTACCTGCAGGGCATAGGAGTTCCATTGCTCTTACCAGACTGTCTCATAAAATTGTTGAGCATTTTATGAAGAATTATGAATGGCAAATTTGATATAAGGCAGGTTTGAGTGAGTTTCTAAGTGAAATAATTACTTAGGGTTAGTTTTTGTGGCGACGATTTTGTGCAAATAGCTCTTCAACCTCTTGTCTTGGCTGAGGGCGATGGAAGTGGAAGCCTTGAATTGAGTTACAGTTTAGATTAGACAGCAGAGTCGCTTGTTGCTGTGTCTCTACACCTTCGGCGACGACAGTCAAATTGAGTGATTTGCCTAGATTGATGATATTTTCTATGACTGTGATTTGTTTAGGCAGCGTATCAATATCAGAGATAAATGCTCGGTCAATTTTGAGTTCATCGATTGGAAATCTCGCTAAGTAGGAGAGCGATGAATAGCCCGTTCCGAAGTCATCGATTGATAGAGCAAAACCTAGTCGCTTAATCGCATTCAACATTTGAAGAGTGTGCTCACTATCACTCATCACCGCACTTTCTGTCAGCTCAAAAGTAATACAGCTTGGATCTAATTCTGTTGTGCGCAGCAACTTCTCCATGTAGTCGATTAACTTAGGGTTGCCAAATTGTTCAGGGGAGAGGTTGATCGCCACTCGACCCGGTAAAATACCTTGCAGCTTCCAGCGTTTGACTGTGGCAAAGACCTCGCGCATGACCACTCGGCCTAAATGCTCGATCAAGCCAGCTCGTTCCGCAACAGGAATAAATGCACCAGGGCTAATATAGCCTTCTACGGGATGTTTCCAACGAATCAGTGCTTCTGCGCCATTGATACTGAAGTCTCGCGCATTGACTTTTGGTTGATACCACACCTCAAGTCCATTTTGTTGCAGCGCTTTCTGTAATTCGATTTCCAGCCATAAGCGCATACGAGCTTCTTTGTTCATCTGATCATTAAATTTGATCAGTCGGTTACGACCACGATCCTTGGCCTCATACATTGCTGTGTCAGCGTTTTGTAGCAAGATACGAGCATCGTTGCCATCGCCAGGGTAGGCAACACTACCAATAGAGCACGCAAGTCGCTTGCTGAAGTGGTGTAGATCAAACGGTTGATTCACGAGAGAGATAATGCGTTCTGACAGCATTTCTGCCATGCGATTATTATCAGGTTCAGGCAGTATGATGCCGAACTCATCTCCTCCTAAATGCCCTAAAACCGCATGTGGAGGTAAAAGGCGCTTAAGACGAGAAGAGACTTCCTTGATCACTTTGTCCCCAATGTGGTGGCCAAGTGAGTCGTTGATATTTTTGAAGTTATCGATATCAAGATAGAGCATGATCAACGGTGTATCGTTGTGGATCAGTTGCTCTAAACGTTTGGTGAATCCGAAACGGTTATACAAGCCAGTGAGTGAGTCAACATGCGCATCTTCATACTGTGTTGGAGAGAGCTTCTTAGGTGTCGAATCTGCATCTTGGATCAAAACCAGTTGAGAATCACTACCGAGAATCATTGTCGCGTCAGCCAACAGCTGGACTTTGCGTTCAAATCCACAGCGAGGACCAGTCAGACACGTTAATGGTGCTTCACCGAGCGAGTTGACTAATGAGCTAGAAAAAACCGTTTTTGTTTTTTCATCGACAAATAGCCGTGAAAGGTTTTCTCCGAGTAGATCTTGTACCGACTCAAAACCAAGTAATCTTAACGCAGCAGGATTTGCTGAAATGATGCAATCGTCTTCCACTAACATGATTCCCTCAGGAACGAGAGAGGTCAAAGTCGAAAACTTACCTTCTGACTCTTCCAAAGAGCGAATGAGGATCTGTTTTTCAGAGGTGTCGAGAGCATGAAAGATGATGTGCTCGATCTTACCATCGGTATTCAGTGGCGAGATATTGAAATGCAGGCTGGTCTCTAAGTCGAGATCACCCATCGTCATTTCAGCTTCGATCGATTCGCCTTTAAAAGCGCGATCATAGTAAGGCTTTAGATGATTATAAAACTGTTGCCCCATGATCTGGCTGTCACTCATACCAACCAGTTCAGGAGGAGTAAGACCTGCGATATCACAATAGCGCCCGTTAACCACGGCATAATTATGCTGGTTATCTAAGATAGCGAAAAAAAACGGGCTGTTAGCCGTTATTTCTTTAAACCAGTGCTGTAATTGTTGCGATAGCATCAAGTTTTTCCAACTCTCCAACAGAGCTTGTGATTCACATCGGTTGTGAATATGAATGATGTAATAACTATAACTGTCATTGCCTGTAGTTTAAAGAATTTCAGGCATCACGCAGATTCTTTGACAAATAACAGGAATCGTTAGTTAAACATACTTTATGATGAGCAATTCCAACCCACAAAGTAACGGATAATTCGCGTGATTAACAAGATTCGCACTCAACTAGTTCAAAACGCTGCATCAATTTTGCGATCTCCAGTCCACTTATTGCCTCAATCTGTACAAAAAAAAGCCTTGCTTGAAGGGCTAAAAACGGTGTTTAAAGAGGCTCTTGAAGATGGGGATTTCGAATTCCTTGAAGATAAGTGGTTAAAAGTTGAAGTAAAAGATATGCAGCTGAGTTGGCTGATTAGCTATCAAGACGAACAGCTTGTCGTTGGTGATAAAAGTGTGAAGGAAGATGTGTTGTTTGGAGGGAATCTGAATGACTTAGTTTTGATTGCCGGACGCAAAGAAGATCCTGATACCCTGTTTTTCCAACGTCGCCTAACCATAGAAGGTGATACGGAATTGGGTTTGGAAGTCAAAAACTTGATGGACAGTGTCGATCTTGATTCATTGCCGAAAGCTGTTCAGACCTTGTTAAATCAGCTAGCCGAATTTGTGCAAAAAGGCTTACAATCGCCTTCAACACACAAAGAGGTTGTAAATGCTTATTCGAACTGAAGCACCAGCAGATATTCTGGCGGTCGATAGACTTCTAAAAGGAGCCTTCGACACTGAAGCAGAAGCGAACTTAGTGATGACACTAAGAGAAAATGGTCGCCGTACATTGTCGCTTGTTGCTTGCAACGATGAAGGTGAAGTCGTGGGTTATGTACTGTTTAGTCCGGTCACATTAGACGGTGAAGACCTAAACTGGCAGGGATTAGCGCCACTAGCTGTTCGTCACGATTACCGAAACAAGGGAATTGCCGCCGATCTCGTTAAAGAAGGATTAGCTTCTTTACTGGAGTTTGACTACCCAGCTTGCGTGGTACTTGGTGATCCTGCTTATTATGCTCGATTTGGCTTTGAAGCAAGTGAAAAGCATAATATGCGTTGTCAGTGGGATGTCCCTCAAGGTGCATTTCAGGTGCTAGGTTTAGTGGAAGGAGAGCTAAATCAGCGCACAGGTTTGATCGAATACAGCAGAGAATTTTCAGAACTTTAGCTTTGTTCGCGGCAGAAAAGGATGAAAAATTATCGTTTTGTCCTTTTTTTGACCGCTTGGCGGCCAGTAGCTAATTTTTTGCAAAAATCTACTTGTCAGCAATAGCGTGTTTCGCTAGTATTGCTCGGCCTTCGATAAGGAGGTCGCTAGCCTTGTTCAAAAACCTATTGAAAAGTAATGTTTTCGAGCGGCGCTGGCTCAACAATTTGGAACATAGGTGGAAACAATGTTTACAGTTCTACTTGTGATTTACCTGTTGGCAGCGGTTGGTGTAATCGGCCTAGTGTTGATTCAACAAGGTAAAGGCGCAGATATGGGAGCCTCATTCGGTGCAGGCGCATCAAACACAGTGTTTGGCGCAAGCGGCTCAGGTAATTTCCTAACCCGAATGACTGCAATTTTTGCAACAGTATTTTTCGTCCTCAGCTTGGTGCTAGGCAATATGTCTACACACAAAACTGAATCTCAGTGGGTTGACCCAACACAAGGTCAAGTTATCCAGCAAGCTGACGATGCGAGTGAAATTCCTGCCCCTCAAGGTAGTGAAATTCCTCAATAAGCTATTTTCTAGCTGAGAAATAGAATTAGCTGCCGAGATGGTGAAATTGGTAGACACGCTAGCATGAGGTGCTAGTGCCTTAGGTGTGAGGGTTCGAGTCCCTCTCTCGGCACCATTGATTTACAAACTTGTAAAACACCTTGGAGAGCGTATAATGCTCGACAAGTCGGACGCGGGGTGGAGCAGCTTGGTAGCTCGTCGGGCTCATAACCCGAAGGTCGTCGGTTCAAATCCGGCCCCCGCAACCAATCCTGTTAGGATTTGGACAAGTTTGCGCAGTAGCGATACTGCGAGTTAAGCGACAATGATTTTGCTTAACGTATCAGGGTCCAGCAACAAAAAACCCCGACTTTTCGGGGTTTTTTGTTATCTAAATTTCTGAAGAGAAATTTAGAGCTTTGCTTGGAATTTAAATTGGGCTGTGAGCCCTTTTTTTGTTTCTGGAGTGGTTAAAATGACTGGTTTAGAAAGACAACTTACTGAAATGCTTGAAGCTCCTGTAGCTGCATCAGGTTATGAGTTAGTTGGATTAGAATTTATTCGCGCAGGCGAGCATTCAACGTTGCGTATTTTTATCGACCACGAAAACGGCATTACTGTCGAAGATTGTGCGGAAGTTAGCCGTCAAGTAAGTGCGGTTATGGACGTTGAAGATCCAATCACAGTGGCTTACAACCTTGAAGTGTCTTCACCAGGTTTAGAAAGACCACTTTTCAAAGCTGCACACTATGAACAATTTATTGGTCACGAGGTAAGCATCGTTTTGAAGATGGCTGTAGGCAACCGTCGCAAGTGGAAAGGTGTAATCCACTCAGTGGATGGTGAAACTATCTCTGTTACTGTTGATGGTAATGAAGAAGAGTTTGCACTAAGCAATATCTCAAAAGCTAACCTGATCCCTAAATTTTAATTAAAGTCTTAGAGGCTATTTAAAATGAGTAAAGAAATTTTAGCGGTAGTAGAAGCGGTATCGAATGAGAAAGCGGTACCTCGTGAGCGTATCTTTGAAGCCCTTGAAATTGCTCTAGCAACTTCTACTAAGAAAAAACACGAAATCGAAATTGACGTTCGTGTTCAAATTGACCGTAAAACGGGCGAGTTCGAAACTTTCCGTCGCTGGTTAGTAGTAGAAAACGTTGAACATCCAACGAAGGAAATCTCTCTAGAAGCTGCTCAGTACGATGATGCAGAAGTTCAACTAGGTGATTACGTTGAAGATGATATTGAGTCTGTAACATTTGACCGTATTACGACTCAAACTGCTAAACAAGTTATCGTACAAAAAGTACGTGAAGCAGAGCGTGCACAAATCGTTGAACAGTTCATCGACAATGAAGGTGAACTTGTTACTGGCGTAGTTAAGAAAGTAAACCGTGAAACGGTTGTTCTTGACTTAGGTAACAACGCGGAAGCGGTAATCCTACGTGATGACCAACTTCCTCGTGAAAACTTACGCCCAGGTGACCGTGTGCGTGGTCTACTATACAAAGTGGCTCCAGAAGCGCGTGGCTTCCAGCTATTTGTTACTCGCTCTAAGCCTGAAATGCTTGCTGAGCTATTCCGTGTTGAAGTTCCTGAAATTGCGGAAGAGATCATTGAGCTTAAAGGTGCAGCTCGCGATCCAGGTTCTCGTGCAAAAATCGCAGTGAAAACAAACGACAAACGTATTGACCCAGTGGGTGCGTGTGTTGGCATGCGTGGTGCACGTGTACAAGCCGTTTCTGGTGAGCTTGGTGGTGAGCGTATCGATATCGTTCTTTGGGACGATAACCCAGCGCAATTTGTAATTAACGCAATGGCGCCTGCAGACGTTGCTTCTATCATCGTAGATGAAGATGCGAATGCTATGGATATCGCAGTTGAAGCGGACAACCTAGCACAAGCTATCGGCCGTAACGGTCAGAACGTACGTCTTGCATCTCAACTGACTGGTTGGGAACTTAACGTAATGACAGTAGAAGATCTTCACAAGAAACATGCTGAAGAGTCTCAAGCTGCTATTGATAGTTTCATGAAGCACCTAGATATCGAAGAAGACTTTGCTCAACTGCTTGTTGAAGAAGGCTTCTCAACTCTAGAAGAAGTTGCTTACGTTCCAGTTAACGAACTACTTGAAGTTGATGGTCTAGATGAAGATCTAGTCGAAGAACTACGTAATCGTGCTAAGAATGCACTAACGACTCTTGCGCTAGCACAAGAAGAGTCTTTCGAAGGCGTTGAGCCAGCAGAAGACCTACTAGGCCTTGAAGGTCTTGAGCGTGAGATGGCATTTAAACTGGCAGCTAAAGGTGTATCAACACTAGAAGACCTAGCTGATCAGGGCATCGATGATCTTGAAGGTATTGAAGGCCTGACCGAAGAGCGTGCGGGTGTGCTAATTATGGCAGCTCGTAACATCTGTTGGTTCGGCGACGAAGCATAATTTTCAGCAAGGAGAAAGCGGCATGACACAAATTACTGTTAAGGCACTGAGTGAAGAAATTGGAACTCCAGTGGACCGCTTAATTGAACAACTTGCTGATGCTGGTATGAACAAAGCGAGCAGTGATCAGGTTTCTGATGAAGAAAAGCAGAAACTTTTGACTCACTTAAAGAAAGAGCACGGTGACACTACGGGTGAATCTGAGCCAACTCGTTTAACTCTACAGCGTAAAACTCGCAGCACACTTAGCGTAAATGCTGGTGGCGGCAAGAGTAAGGATGTTCAAGTAGAAGTACGCAAAAAGCGAACTTATGTTAAGCGCAGCATTATCGAAGACGACGCAAAACGTGAGGCTGAGGAAGCAGCAAAGCGTGAGGCTGAAGAGCTAGCAAAACGTGAAGCTGCAGAGAAAGCACAACGCGAGGCCGATGAGAAAGCGAAGCGAGAAGCGGATGCAAAACGTGACGCAGAAGAAAAGGCAAAGCGCGTACAAGCTGATAAGGCTAAGAAAGACATGAATGCAAAAAATGCGGACGCTAATACGCAAGCGAAAAAAGAAGCTGACGAACTAAAACGTCGTCAGGAAGAAGAAGCCCAACGTAAAGCTGAACAAGAAGCTGCAAAGCTTGTTGAAGAAGCTCGTAAACTAGCTGAAGAAAATGAAGCTCGTTGGAATGAAGAAGAACAGAAGAAGAAAGAGCTTGAAAACTCTGACTACCACGTGACTACTTCTTCGTATGCACGTGAAGCAGAAGATGCTGCTGACCGCAAAGAAGAAGGCGCTCGTCGCAGGAAGAAAAAGAAATCTTCTCTAGATGAAGAGCCACCTCGTCCTAGCCGCAACCAGCGTGGTGGTAAAGGCCGTAAGCAAGGCAGACTTTCTAAGCCAGCTTCAATGCAGCAAGGCTTCGATAAGACCGCTACTGTTGCTAAAGCAGACGTTGTGATCGGCGAAACAATCGTTGTATCTGAACTTGCTAGCAAGATGTCGGTTAAAGGCACAGAAGTTATCAAGGTGATGATGAAGATGGGCGCTATGGCGACTATCAACCAAGTTATCGACCAAGAGACGGCTCAGCTAGTTGCTGAAGAAATGGGCCACAAAGTTATTCTGCGTAAAGAAAATGAGCTGGAAGAAGCGGTACTGTCAGATCGTGACAACAACGCTGAAGCCGTTCCTCGCGCACCTGTTGTGACTATCATGGGTCACGTTGACCATGGTAAAACGTCTACGCTTGACTACATTCGTCGCACACACGTTGCGTCTGGTGAAGCTGGTGGTATTACACAGCACATCGGTGCATACCACGTAGAAACAGACAACGGCATGATCACCTTCCTTGATACTCCTGGACACGCGGCGTTTACCGCTATGCGTGCTCGTGGTGCTCAAGCGACGGATATCGTTGTTCTTGTTGTTGCAGCGGACGATGGCGTTATGCCACAAACAGTTGAAGCGATTCAGCACGCGAAAGCGGCAGGCGTTCCACTGATTGTTGCGGTTAACAAGATCGATAAAGAAGACGCAAACCCAGACAACGTTAAGAATGAGCTAGCTCAGTACGACGTAATTCCTGAGGAGTGGGGTGGTGAGAACATGTTCGTTCACATCTCTGCGAAACAGGGTACTAACATTGACGGTCTTCTAGAAGCAATCCTTCTTCAGTCTGAAGTTCTTGAACTTAAAGCTGTGAAAGAAGGTATGGCGTCTGGTGTAGTTGTTGAATCTCGACTAGATAAAGGTCGTGGTCCAGTTGCTACAGTACTTGTTCAGTCAGGCACACTAAACAAAGGCGATATCGTTCTTTGTGGTCAAGAGTACGGCCGTGTTCGTGCGATGCGTGATGAGCTTGGTAAAGAAATCACAGAAGCGGGTCCTTCTATCCCTGTAGAGATCTTAGGTCTTTCAGGTGTGCCTTCTTCAGGTGACGAAGCGACTGTAGTACGTGATGAGCGTAAAGCGCGTGAAGTTGCTAACTACCGTGCTGGTAAGTTCCGTGAAGTGAAACTTGCACGTCAGCAGAAATCTAAACTAGAGAACATGTTCTCGAACATGACGGCTGGTGAAGTTGCTGAACTGAACGTAGTACTGAAGGCTGACGTACAAGGTTCTGTTGAAGCGATTGCAGACTCACTACTGAAACTATCGACTGACGAAGTGAAAGTAAACATCGTGGGTTCTGGTGTTGGTGGTATTACAGAAACTGACGCAGTTCTAGCTGAAGCTTCAAACGCAATCATCCTTGGCTTTAACGTTCGTGCTGACGCTTCTGCGCGTCGTGCGGTTGAAGCGGCAAGTGTTGACCTACGTTACTACTCAATCATTTACCAATTAATTGATGAAGTGAAACAAGCAATGGGCGGTATGCTTGCTCCAGAATTCAAGCAAGAGATCATTGGTCTTGCTGAAGTACGTGACGTGTTTAAGTCACCGAAACTGGGTGCAATCGCTGGTTGTATGGTTACTGAAGGTCTAATTAAGCGTAGCAACCCTATCCGTGTATTACGTGATAACGTTGTTATCTACGAAGGTGAGCTAGAATCACTACGTCGCTTTAAAGATGACGTTCAAGAAGTTAAGAATGGCTACGAGTGTGGTATCGGCGTTAAGAACTACAATGATGTTCGCGTTGGTGACCAGATCGAAGTATTCGAAATCGTAGAGATTAAACGTACTCTTGATTAATTGACTAAAATTACGAGCAAGATCTTCTTAAGATAAGCTGTAATTGGTTGTTGAATACGCCATGGGGGGCTGGTTACGACCATCCCCCCATTCTTTCTAATAAGAGAAAAGATATGTCAAAAGAATTTAGCCGCACGCAGCGAGTGTCACAACAGCTGCAAAAAGAGCTCGCTTTGATCCTTCAGCGCGAAGTTCGTGATTCACGCCTAGGCATGGTGACGATTTCTGATGTAGAAGTGTCACGTGATCTAGCGTATGCAAAAGTATTTGTTACCTTCCTTTGTGTTGGTGAGCAAACACCAGAGTCATGCCTTGAAGCATTACGTGAGCATGAAGTTCATATCCGCATGATGCTAGGCAAGCGTATCCGTCTGCGTTTAACGCCAGAAGTTCGTTTCTACTATGACAACACCTTGGTTGAAGGTATGCGTATGTCGAACCTTGTTTCTGAAGTCGTTAGTGAAGATAAGCGTAAGCAAAGAGACTCTGGTCGTGAAGAAGAACAGACTGGGGAAGACAGCTAATGGCTCGTCGTCGTAAAGGTCGTCCAATTAACGGTGTGATTCTGTTGGATAAACCAACGGGAATTTCATCGAACGATGCACTGCAGAAAGTAAAGCGAATCTATTTTGCTGAGAAAGCAGGTCATACGGGTGCACTGGATCCCCTAGCGACAGGTATGCTGCCGATCTGCCTCGGTGAAGCAACCAAGTTCTCGCAATTTTTGCTTGATTCCGACAAGCGCTACCGTGTGATTGCTAAGCTTGGTGAGAGAACCGATACCTCTGATTCTGATGGTGAAGTGGTAGAGACGCGTCCTATCAATGTTGATATGGATAAGCTGCTCGCTTGTATCGATAAGTTTCGCGGTGAATCTGATCAAGTGCCTTCAATGTTCTCTGCGCTCAAGTACCAAGGTAAGCCTTTGTACGAGTATGCGCGTCAAGGTATTGAAGTACCGAGAGAATCACGCAAGATCACGGTTTATGAAATCATCTTGCATCGCTTTGAAGGCGATGAAGTGGAAATGGAAGTACACTGTTCGAAAGGTACTTACATTCGCACAATCGTTGATGACCTAGGTGAAATGCTTGGTTGTGGTGCTCATGTCACTATGCTGCGTCGTACCGCGGTTGCAAATTACCCTTACGAGAAGATGGTGACGTTAGAGCAACTGAATGAGTTGCTTGAGCAAGCTCAACGTGAGGAAATTGCACCGAAAGATCTACTTGATCCACTGCTATTACCAATGGATACCGCAGTAGAAGAACTGCCGGAAGTTAACCTTAACGCAGAGCTTACCGATCTTGTTCAGCACGGTATGCCAGTCCAAGTGTTTGGTGCGCCAGAAGGTACCCCACTTCGCATGACATCTGGAGAAGAGAAACTCTTCATCGGTGTGGCTGAAGTCAACGCAGATGGCAAAGTCGCTCCGAAGCGACTGGTTGTCTTCCGAGATGAGACTCAGCAGTAATACCATTTAGAGAAAAGCCGAAGCACTTGCTTCGGCTTTATATTACGCCACATTCTAAATGCTATTGGATGAGCCCTTTCTCACTCAGAAGGGTACGAAGTTGATCCGCGCGTTTACGGTTAACGCCAAAGTCGGAGTAACCCATTCTAGACTCAGAACGTACCAACAGCTGTTCACCTTCAATGCGTAATTCGAGGTCATCAACAAATCGCATGATCTTTGAGGTGCATTCAATACGAAGATAATCCTGCTCCTTCACGGCTGTTTTAGCTCCGGGTAATTGCAGCGCGGCAGCTTCGATGGCATCAATACTGGTGCTGCTCGCCAAAGTAAAGGGTGCAAGCTGATGCTTCTCTCGTGCATCTTGAGTCGAGACACAGTTAGGTTTGTCACCACAAGGGAGAGAAGTGCGATCTGTCATGGTTGTGACTCCTTGGCTACATGCAGTTAAGGTGAGTAGGGTCAGAGAAAGGAGAGCCCCTTTTTTCATCTTGGATTCCTTAGTATTGGAACTGGTCAGATAATTATATGTTTTAAATAAAAAAAGGATCCAAAAATAGGATCCTTTTTCGTGGTTATGAGAGGTTAAACTTCTAGGAAGTCGAGAATACCTTCAGCCGCTTTACGTCCTTCATCGATGGCTGTTACAACCAAGTCAGATCCACGAACCGCGTCACCACCAGCGAAGATTTTCTTATTGCTGGTTTGGAACATAAACTCCTGCTCCGACGGCGCTTTAATACGCCCCCACTCATCGAGCTCGACGCCAAAAGGTGTTAGCCATGACATTTGATGAGGCTGGAAGCCAAACGCCATGATGACAGCGTCAGCAGCAAGCACGTGTTCACTGCCTTTTACGGGTTGAGGACGACGTCGTCCAGCATCATCGGGTTCACCCAGCGCGGTTTTAACGACTTTAACACCAGAGACTTTGCCACTGGCATCAACTTCGACACCGAGAGGCTGTAAGTTAAACATGAAGTCGACGCCTTCCTCTTTAGCGTTTTTCACTTCTCGACGTGAGCCAGGCATGTTTTCTTCATCACGACGATACGCACAGATAACGTTGGAGGCGCCTTGACGAATCGAAGTTCGAACACAGTCCATCGCGGTATCACCACCACCTAGGACAACGACCTTTTTTCCAGCCATATCGATAAATGCTTCTTCACTCGGTAACTCCATTACTTTATAAGTATTGGAGATAAGGAAAGGCAAGGCATCGTAGACACCTTGAGCATCTTCATTCTCAAGTCCGGCACGCATATTCTTGTAGGTTCCTACACCTAGGAAGACGGCATCATATTCATCGACAAGCTGCTGCATCTCAATGTCTTTACCGACTTCTACACCCAAACGGAACTCAACGCCCATTTCAGTGAATACTCGACGACGGTTTTCCATCACGCCTTTTTCAAGTTTAAACGATGGAATACCAAACGTAAGTAGGCCGCCAATTTCAGGGTAGCGGTCGAAGACAACCGGCTTCACACCGTTTCGGACCAAGATATCCGCAGCGGCAAGACCAGCAGGACCTGCACCGATAATCGCGACTTTTTTATCTGTCCAAACCACTTTAGACATGTCCGGTTTCCAGCCCATTTCAAAGGCTTTGTCGGTGATGTACTTTTCGATATTACCGATAGTGACCGCACCAAAGTCTTCGTTTAGGGTACAAGAACCTTCACAAAGACGATCTTGCGGACAGACGCGTCCACAAACTTCTGGAAGACTGTTGGTCTGGTGAGAGAGTTCTACCGCTTCCAGAATTCGCCCCTCATTCGCTAACTTTAGCCACTGAGGAATGTAGTTGTGAACCGGACACTTCCATTCACAGTAAGGGTTACCACAGTCTAAACAGCGATCTGCCTGAGCGGTAGCTTGCTGATTAGTAAAGGGTTCATAAATTTCAACGAACTCGATCTTACGAATTTTAATTGGTTTTTTCGCAGGATCGACGCGCTGAACATCGATAAATTGGTATACGTTCTGACTCATGATTCAAACATCCTCCATGATTACTGCGCTTGAACGCGAAGTTCTGCGGCACTGCGACTTTGATGACCAAGCAGAGTACTTAAATCTGCTGCCTGCGGTTTAACCAAGTAGAACTTCGGAATCCATTCATCAAAGTTCGCTAGGATGTTTTCTGCGTGGACTGAGCCTGTTTCTTCTAGGTGCTCAGCGATCAAACCGCGCAGGTGTTCTTGGTGGATATAAAGATCCGATAGCGCAATCGCTTCGACAGATTCTTGGTTTACTCGTCCTTGGAACTCTTCGTTCTCATCAAGCACGTAAGCGAAACCGCCTGTCATACCCGCACCAAAGTTAACTCCGGTCGCACCAAGGATAGCGACAATACCACCCGTCATGTATTCACAAGCGTTGTCACCTGCACCTTCAATCACGGCAATCGTACCTGAGTTACGGACACCAAATCGCTCACCTGCCGTACCTGCTGCGAAAAGTTTTCCGCCAGTCGCGCCATACAAACAGGTATTACCAATAATCGTTGCTTCATTACACTGGAAGGCAGTGCCTTGGTGAGGCTTGATGCTAATTTTGCCTCCAGCCATACCTTTACCCACGTAGTCGTTCGCATCGCCTGTCAGGTAAAGTTCAACACCGCCAGCATTCCAGACACCAAATGACTGACCAGCAGTACCATCTAGGTGAAGCCTGATCGGGCTTGCTGCCATACCTTGATTGCCATAGCGTTTCGCGATTTCACCAGATAAACGAGCGCCAATAGAACGGTCAGTGTTAATTACTTTGTAGAACAAGTCTTTAGACTGACATGCCTCAATAGATTCAAGCGCATCCGAGACAATCTTTTGGTTCAATTCAGCTTTATCAAATGGAGCATTTGATTCCGTCCAGTAAAGAGGGTGGCCTTGTGGCGATATTGGTGATTCAAGAATACCCGAAAGATCTAGCTTGCTCTGTTTCGCTGTTAGCCCCTCAACGGCTTCTAAGAGATCGGTGCGACCGATTAAGTCAGTCAGTTTCTCAACCCCAAGTTGTGAAAGTAACTCACGCACTTCATCGGCGAGGCCGATAAAGTAGTTCATCACCATTTCCGGCAGGCCTTTGAAGTACTCTTTGCGTAAGGTGTCATCTTGAGTCGCAACGCCAGTCGCACAGTTATTTAAGTGGCAGATACGTAAGAACTTACAACCCATAGCAACCATAGGCGCTGTACCGAAACCGAAGCTTTCTGCACCAAGAATCGCAGCTTTAACGACATCAAGTCCAGTTTTCAAGCCACCATCGACTTGAAGACGAATCTTATGGCGTAGACCATTGGCGACTAACGCTTGTTGAGTTTCTGCAAGACCCAGTTCCCAAGGGCTGCCAGCATATTTGACCGACGTTAATGGGCTAGCCGCAGTACCACCGTCATAACCTGAGATGGTAATTAAATCGGCGTATGCCTTGGCAACACCCGTCGCAATGGTGCCAACGCCCGGCTCAGAAACCAGTTTGACCGAAATCAGTGCTTCTGGGTTGACCTGTTTTAGGTCGAAAATCAGCTGAGCGAGATCCTCGATAGAGTAAATATCGTGGTGTGGTGGCGGAGAAATCAGTGTTACCCCTTGTACTGAGTAACGTAGTTTCGCGATCTCAGCGGTGACTTTATGTCCCGGTAACTGTCCACCTTCACCCGGTTTTGCTCCTTGCGCTACTTTGATTTGCAGTACATCTGCGTTGGTCAGATAGTGTGGTGTCACACCAAAACGACCAGAAGCAATCTGTTTAATGCGTGAGTTTCGCTCTGTACCAAAACGTCTTGGATCTTCACCACCTTCGCCTGAGTTTGAGTAACCGCCTAAACGGTTCATCGCGGTTGCTAGGGCTTCATGAGCTTCTGGGCTCAATGCACCGATTGACATCGCCGCCGAGTCAAAACGTTTGAAGAGTTCTGTACTCGGTTCAATTTTTTCTAATGGCAGCGGCGTTGACGATGTCTTCAGATGCATTAAGTCGCGCAGCATAGCAACGGGACGTTCGTTTACCTGCTTAGCAAAGCTTCGGTAATCAGAAGTGTCACCGGATTTTACCGCTTGTTGTAGCGTACCTACGACATCTGGGTTGTAGGCGTGGTATTCGCCGCCGTGAACGTATTTCAACAATCCACCATGTTCAATTGGCTTACGTTTCGTCCATGCTTTGCGAGATAGATTGTAAAGATCTTGCTCGAAGTCTTCGAAGTTCGCCCCTTGAATTCGGGTTGTGACTCCCTTGAAGCAGAGATCGACGACATCTTGGCTTAGACCTACTGCTTCAAATAGTTGAGAGCAACGATATGAGGCAACGGTTGATATGCCCATTTTCGACATGATCTTGTATAGACCTTTGTTGATGCCGCTCTGGTAGTTTTGCATCACCTGTCGATAGCTCTTGGCGATAGCGCCATCATCAATGACTTTCGCTAAGGTTTCATAAGCCAGATATGGATAAACCGCTGTTGCACCGAAACCAAGCAGTACTGCAAATTGGTGAGGGTCTCGCACAGTACCTGTTTCGGCGATGATGTTGGCGTCACAGCGAAGGTTTGCATCGATCAATCGGCTTTGTACTGCCCCTACAGCCATGGCTGCTGGAATTGGTAATCGGCCTTTTTGTAGTGCTTTGTCTGAAAGAACCACGAGAACGGTTCCTTCGCGAACCGCTTGCTCTGCCTGATCACAAAGATCAAGAATCGCTTGCTCAAGGTCTTTGTCGTCGGGGTTGTAGTTGATGTCTAGTACCGTACTACGGTAGTGCTCATCACTTAACTCAAGTAGTTGCTGCATATCTGAGTAAAGCAGAACCGGTGAATCAAAGGTTACACGATGAGCGTGACCGTCGGTCTCGCAGAATACGTTCATCTCTTGGCCGACACTGGTCGCCAATGACATGACGTGTTTTTCACGAAGTGGATCGATCGGTGGATTGGTTACCTGAGCGAATTTCTGACGGAAATAATCAGTAATCAATCTCTCTTTAGACGACAACACTGCCATTGGCGTATCGTCACCCATTGAGCCGACTGCTTCTTGTCCCATATCGCCAAGAACACGCAATACCTGATCAACCTCTTCGTTGCTCATCGCAAACTGCTTTTGATAGGTCTTTAGTTCATCTTCATCGAAGCTCCGTTCACCCACTTGGTCTTCTGGCAACTTAGAGAATGGTGTCAGTTTATGGACATTATTTTCCATCCATTCACGGTATGGGTGGCGATCTTTGAGGTCATTATCGATCTCACTTGATTGCCAAAGCTTTCCACGGCGAGTATCAATAACTAAAAGCTCGCCTGGACCCACTCGTCCTTTTTCTGCGACTTCATCGGGAGCGTAGTCCCAGATACCAACCTCAGACGCTAACGTAATTAACTTATCTTTTGTTATGACATAACGAGCAGGACGTAAGCCATTACGGTCAAGGTTACATGCGGCGTAACGACCATCTGATAAGACGATACCAGCAGGGCCATCCCACGGTTCCATGTGTTTGGAGTTGAAATCATAGAAGGCACGTAAGTCAGGATCCATATCAGGGTGGTTTTGCCACGCTGGCGGAACGAGCATTCGCATCGCACGGAAGATATCCATACCCCCAGCTAAAAACAGATCGAGCATGTTGTCTAAGCTTGATGAGTCTGAACCTGTCTCGTTAACGAAGGGTGCAGCTGTTTGCAGGTCAGGAAGCAGTGGTGACGCGAATTTGTACGCTCGTGCTCGAGCCCATTGTCGGTTGCCTTGAATCGTATTGATTTCACCATTGTGAGCCAGATATCTGAATGGCTGAGCGAGTGGCCAACGAGGCTGAGTGTTCGTCGAGAAACGCTGGTGGAACAAGCAGATAGCAGATTCCATACGCAGGTCTGCCAAGTCGAGATAAAACCTTGGTAGGTCGGCTGGCATGCATAGACCTTTGTACACTATGACTTGTGTCGACAGGCTACAGACGTAGAATTCACTATCATCAACAATGCGTTTTTCAATACGGCGGCGGGCGATATATAGGCGACGTTCAATATCGCGTTCACGCCAGCCAGCAGGCGCTGAAATAAAAACTTGCTGAATGTTTGGTAAAGAATCTGCGGCAATTGGTCCGAGTACTGTTGGGTTGGTTGGCACGTCACGCCAGCCAGATACAGTCAGAGTTTCTTGGGCAAGTTCTTGATTGATAATGTCTTTTGCTTGCTGTGCTTTGGCTGGGTCTTGGTTAAAGAAAATCATGCCAACGGCATATTGTTTACCAAGCTTAAAGCCATTTTCTTCGGCAATAAGACGTAGATATGATTCGGGCTTTTGTAGTAATAGACCACATCCGTCACCCGTTTTTCCATCAGCCGCGATGCCGCCACGGTGGGTCATGCGATCAAGTGCTGAAATTGCGGTACGTACCAGTTTATGGCTTGGCTCACCTTCCATATGTGCAATTAAGCCAAATCCACAGTTGTCTTTCTCGAGACTAGGATCGTATAGAGCCATTGCAATTCTCCCTTTGCTTCTCTGTCATCCCGACAGAACTACCAACATTTAAAGGGTTGGTATTTATGACTAACTATTCATTTTAATTGTTATATATCGTATAGATATGCAGTAAATGTTCTTAAAACATTTAACAAAATTTGACGAATTCATTTTCATCGACTTCACAACGTATAGGTTATTATGAAAAAGGTCAAGTTCTTGGTGGAAAATCACGCTAATATACAATTTACCACGGAATACGCTGTAATTATCTATAGAATTCAGTTGGTTAGAATTTTGATTGTTACAGCTTTGCAACATTTGAATGTCAGGGAAATAAAAAAGACCAGCACAATGTACTGGTCAAATGGGAAAGTTTGGAAGGAATGATTGGTTATTCTAAACCACCTAGAATCTAATAAAATTCTTCATCTAGGTGGCTCACTTTATGCGGAAAGCATTAGTGAGTCGGCTTTCGCTTCAAGATTTGAGTTACCCATTAGATAACTATCAATAGCGATTGCACACTCACGACCTTCATTGATACAGCGAACAACCAGAGATTGGCCTGTACGCATATCGCCGGCAGCAAACACACCTTTTTGGTTCGTTGCAAAACCGTCGGTCGCCACGTTACCACGTTCATCTAGCTTAACATCTAGCTGCGCCAAAACACCGTTTGGCTCTGGATGTAAGAAGCCCATAGCCAAGAATGCCATGTCGCATGGGATGATACGCTCTGAGTTAGCAATTTCTTTAAACTCTGGGCGTTGACCTGGTTGTGCATCTTGCCACACGATGTCAGCAATACGCAGACCCGTCACTTCACCTTTATCGTTGCCAATAAATTCCTTGGTCAAAATGTTCCAATGACGTTGACAGCCCTCTTCGTGCGAAGTGGTTGTTTTCATGATCATTGGGTATTGTGGCCAAGGCATATTTACAGGGCGCTTTTCTGGTGGGATCGGCATGATCTCTACCTGAGTTACGCTCGCTGCTTTGTGACGGTTTGAGGTACCCACGCAGTCAGAACCGGTATCACCACCACCGATGACGACAACATGCTTGTCTTTAGCGTGAATCTCTTCACCTTTCAGATCCATGTCGTTAGCACGGCGGTTATTCTGAGCTAGGAACTCCATCGCGAAGTGAACGCCTTTTAGTTCACGGCCTGGTACTGGCAAATCACGAGGAACCGTTGAACCGCCAGTAAGCAGAACAACATCAAACTCCTGACGTAGTTGCTGAGCATTAACGTCAACACCGATATGTTGATTGACCTTGAACTCAACGCCTGCGTCGGCCATTAGGTTGATCTTGCGATCAATCACATCCATACCCAGCTTGAAGTCTGGGATACCAAAACGCAGTAGTCCACCAACTTTCTCATCACGCTCAAATACAGTAACAGAGTGACCTGCGCTGTTGAGCTGCTCAGCTGCGGCTAGACCTGCAGGGCCTGAACCGATGATGGCGATCGTTTTACCAGTGCGAGAACGAGGCGTTTTAGGTTTTGCGTACCCTTCACGGTACGCAGTTTCGACGATGGTTTTCTCAATGTTACAGATAGTGATTGGATCTTGGTTGATACCTAGTACACAAGCACTTTCACACGGGGCAGGACATACTCGACCTGTGAACTCTGGGAAGTTGTTGGTTGAACTTAGGATGTTCCATGCTTCTTCCCAGCTATCACGGTATACCGCATCGTTGAACTCAGGGATGATGTTACCAATCGGACAACCGTTGTGACAGAAAGGCACACCACAATCCATACAACGAGAAGCCTGAGTATTGATTTTGTCGCCAAACTCTTCGTTTAGAACGAATTCTTTGTTGTTTTCAATACGAACTGATGGGTCGAGCTTCTTTGGAAGCTCACGACCATGTTCTAAAAATCCAGTAGGCTTACCCATTATACTGCCTCCACTTGTTCCGTTTGTGCTTGTTCAGCGGCTGCCTTACGCTTTTGAAGTACCGCTTTGTAGTCGCGCGGCATAACCTTAACCATGGTTTCTAGGCTTGCTTCAAAGTTGTCGAGGAAAGACTTCGCTACTTCACTTCCTGTGAATTGAACCTGCTTAGTGAGCATCTCTTTTAGTAGTTCACGATCTTCAGCTTCGATTGGATCTAGGTCGACAAGTTCAGGGTTCAGCTTAGTTTCAAAGTCACCAGACTTATCCCAAACATAAGCGACACCGCCACTCATACCCGCTGCAAAGTTACGACCTGTTGAACCTAGGATGACAGCAACACCGCCAGTCATGTATTCACAACCGTGGTCACCGATACCTTCAACAACGACTTTTGCACCTGAGTTACGAACACAGAAACGTTCACCAGCCATACCACGAATGTATGACTCACCTGAAGTTGCACCGTAGAAACATACGTTACCTACTACAATGTTGTCTTCAGCGATGATGGTTGACTTCGAGTCTGGGTAAAGAACCAGCGTACCGCCTGATAGACCTTTGCCCCAGTAGTCGTTCGCATCGCCTTCAACCTCGAATTTCACGCCTTTTGCTAGGAATGCCCCAAATGATTGGCCAGCAGAACCGGTGAACTTAACGTTCATTGGTTTTGGTAAACCTTGGTCTTTGTACACTTTCGAAATTTCATTCGATAGCATGGTACCAGCAGAACGGTCAGTGTTAATGATCGGGAACTCAGCGTTAACGGCTTCGCCTTTCTCAAGCGCAGGGATTGCAGCTTGAATCAGTTTGCGGTCAAGAACCTGTTCTAAATTGTGGTTCTGTTCAGTCTGATTAAAGACACCATCGTTTTCACGCGCATGCTCAATGTGCAGTACTGGAGATAGATCAAGGTTCTTGTATTTCCAGTGACCAATATCTTCGCGAACTTTCAATTTCTGCGATTGACCAACCATCTCATCGATGGTGCGGAAACCGAGCTCTGCCATGATTTCACGTAGGCCTTCTGCCATGTATTGGAAGAAGGTTACGACGTCTTCAACACGACCATCAAAACGTTCACGTAGGGTCTTGTTCTGAGTTGCGATACCAACAGGACAGGTGTTTTTATGACACTTACGCATCATGATACAACCTTCAACAACCAGTGCCGCTGTCGCGATACCCCATTCTTCAGCACCAAGCAGTGTTGCTACCGCTAGGTCACGAGGTGTTTTCATCTGACCATCTGACTGAACTACGATACGGTTACGTAGGCCGTTTTTCAGTAGTGTCTGGTGTGTTTCTGCTAGACCCAGTTCCCAAGGCAGACCTGTATGGCGAATCGAAGACATTGGTGATGCACCTGTACCACCATCAAAACCAGCGATAAGAACCACATCCGCCTTCGCTTTCGCTACACCAGAGGCAATCGTACCTACACCGGCTTCTGATACCAGCTTGACGTTAACTCGGCCAGCACGGTTGGCGTTTTTCAAATCAAAGATTAGCTGAGCCAAATCCTCAATTGAGTAGATGTCGTGGTGAGGAGGTGGCGAGATTAGACCAACACCTGGTGTGGAGTGACGAGTCGCACCAATCCAGTCATCAACCTTATCACCTGGTAGCTGACCACCTTCACCCGGCTTAGCACCTTGAGCCATCTTGATTTGTAGCTCATCGGCGTTAGTTAGGTAGTAAGACGTCACACCGAAACGACCTGAAGCAACCTGTTTGATTGCTGAACGCTCCCAATCACCATTCTCTTTACGTTCGAAACGAGAAGGGTCTTCACCACCTTCACCTGAGTTCGATTTAGCACCAATGCGGTTCATCGCGACTGCGAGAGTAGAGTGTGCCTCGTAAGAGATCGAACCAAATGACATTGCTCCGGTAGCAAAACGTTTAAGGATGTTTTCAATCGGCTCCACTTCTTCGAGCGGGATAGAACCTGCTGGATTCTTAACGAAATCGAGCTGGCTACGTAGCGTTGCTGCGTTATCGCCTTGATCATCAACCGCTTTCGCATATTGCTTAAACTGAACATAGTCTTTGTTACGAGTTGATTGTTGAAGCAGTGAAATAGTTTCAGGGTTAAACAGGTGTTTTTCACCACGCTGTTTCCACTGATAAACACCACCAACATCCAGTACTTGAACAGGGATTTCACGTGTTGGGAAGCCAATACGATGACGTACAAGCACTTCTTTGGCGATGTCATCAATAGTAAGACCTTGGATACGCGAAACCGTACCAGTGAAGTACTTGTCGACAACAGACTTGCTGATACCCAGAGCTTCAAAAATTTGTGCACCGTGGTACGACTGCAAGGTTGAAATACCCATTTTCGAGAAGATCTTCAATAGACCGCCGTTGATAGATTTGCGGTAGTTCTCGAACAGTTCTCGAATGTTGGTTTCAGGATCCAGTTTTTTGATGCGTTGCAGTTCAACCATAGTCTCAATAACTAGGTATGGGTTGATTGCGTTTGCACCGTAGCCAATCAGAGTCGCAAAGTGGTGCGTCTCACGAGCATCACCTGTCTCGATAACTATGTCACACTTAGCACGGAGACCTTTACGGATCAGGTGATGGTGTACAGCGCCAACGGCGAGCATTGCTGGAATAGCTGCGTGGTTAGAGTTTACTGCGCGGTCTGTTAACAAGATGATTGAGTAACCATCGATCACGGCATCTTCTGCATATTGACAGATACGCTTCAGTGCACGTTCTAGCTTACCTTCATCTTCACTTGCTTGGAATACGATATCTAACGTCTTAGCCTGTAAGTGCTCGTTATCGATAGCACGCAGTTTTTCAAGCTCAGAGTTTGAAAGTACTGGCGATTCAAGCTCAACTTTTTGACAGTGCAGTGGTGACTCGGCAAGAAGGTTCTGATCCTTACCTAGGTAAGTATTCAGAGACATAACCATACGCTCACGAATCGGGTCGATAGGCGGGTTAGTTACCTGAGCAAATAACTGTTTAAAGTAGTTTGAGAGGTGTTGCGACTGGTGCGAAAGGATCGCAAGTGGCCAGTCGGCACCCATAGCCGAAAGTGGCTCTTTACCATCACGAGCCATAGGAACGATAATCTCGTTCACTTCTTCTGAGCTCACGCCAAATGCTTGCTGCTTGTGCAGAAGCTTTTCCGGTGACGGTTGGCTGAATTCGTTGCTCGCATCCGGCAGTTTCTTCAGGCTGAGCAGATTCTCTGCTACCCATTTCTCGTAAGGCTGTGCTGATGCAATGCCGTCTTTTACTTCTTCATCAGAAATAATACGCCCTTGCTCTAGGTCAGCAACGAAGATACGACCCGGTTGTAGGCGACCACGGAATTCGACGTTTTCTGGTGCAATATCCACAACACCAGACTCAGACGCCATGACTAAGAAATCATCTTTTGTCACTGTGTAGCGAGAAGGGCGAAGGCCGTTACGGTCAAGAGTTGCACCTACCTGAACACCGTCTGTGAAACAGACTGAAGCTGGGCCGTCCCATGGTTCCATGACGTTGGCGTGGTATTGGTAAAACGCACGACGAGTTGGATCCATGTTTTTGTTTTCTTGCCACGCTTCTGGAATCATCATCATCAATGCGTGTGGCAGGCTACGGCCCGAAAGAACCAGAAGTTCTAGCGCCATGTCGAAGTTAGATGAGTCGGAAGCACCTTCCTGACAGATAGGCAATAACATATCGATTTCAGCTTGAGTAAACAGGTCTGATTCGATGATCGCCTCGCGTGCTTTCATCCAGTTCAGGTTACCGCGAACGGTGTTGATTTCACCATTGTGAGCGATGTAACGGAAAGGTTGAGCTAAGCGCCATTTCGGGAAAGTGTTGGTTGAGAAACGAGAGTGAACCAGCGCAAGTGCTGTCACCATCGTTGGATTCTGTAGATCGAGGAAGTACTGTGGTACTTGCTCTGTTGTCAACTGACCTTTGTAGACAAGTGTTTTGTATGACATTGAGTTGATGTAGAAATCATCACCAATGTTAGAGACACTTTCTAGACAGACTCGAACTGTGTAGTTACGCAGTACGTACAACTTACGCTCTAGCTCTTCAGGCGTGATGCCAGGACCACCAGAGATGAATACGTGTTCGAATTGCGGTTCAGTGCTTAAAGGGTCAGCACCGATCATTGAGTTGTCTGTCGGCAAAACACGATAGCCGATAACATCGAGCTCTAGACGTTTAGCATTACGTTCTAGGATATCGCGACATTGCGCGCGTTTGTGTTCGTCTTTTGGGAAAAGCACCACACCAACGCCGTATTTCTCGAAAGAAGGGAGCTTGATACCAAGCTTAACGGCTTCTTCTAACAGAAATTCGTGTGGTTTTTGTAGCAAGATACCAGCGCCATCACCTGAGCAAGGATCACATCCTTGACCACCACGGTGCTCCATCCTTGCAAGCATATCAAGAGCTTGCGTAACTACTTCGTGCGATTTACGGTTTTTTAAGTGAGCAACAAAACCGATACCACAAGCGTCATGCTCCAATTCAGGAGTGTACAGACCTTGTGAAGTTTGCTCTCTATCTACCATGGATACATCCTTCCAGTTCAAATAGGCGCAATTGGGCTAGTCGAAACTAGTTCTACGTCCTGTCCTTTATTTTTATGATTCGAAGTCAGCCTAGCTGGCGACTTTGATTCCATTCCGTCTCTCGCTGAAAAATATGGCGAGAAAAACAATCCTTGGTGAAATCCAGTTTTTTTGTATCACAATCTAGTGATTTATATAGGTAGGAGTAGGAGTTCACCGATGTTTTGCCAAATTTTAATGTAATAAAAAACACAAAATGCAGCAAAATCTGTAAGTATCCTACAATTTACTCAGCACAAAATGCAATCAAAAGTCGTGCTTGTTGCCCAGATTTTTTGCGTTATAAATTGATATTATGTTTAACTTTTGCTTAACAATTGGCTTGAGGCACATTATTTCTGCATGTTTATTGACTTTGCATAACAACAACCCCGTTTGAAAACGTTACATTTATTCCCAAATTTCTTTCAATATTGTAATTAAATTACATAGATCTTAATGATATTTATTTCGTTTTAGACAAGGGTAAAAATGCAACTTCACGAGCTGGTCAACACTATTGGACAAGACTTACAGAGAAGGTACGGGGAAAAAGTTCATAAACTGACACTGCATGGTGGGTTCAGCTGCCCAAATCGAGACGGCACGATTGGCCGTGGTGGATGCACATTTTGCAATGTCGCTTCGTTCGCTGATGAAGCCGCGCAAATAAAAACTATCCATGAGCAGCTAATCGATCGAGCTGGAGAGATTGCTCGAGCCAAGCGCTACCTTGCCTATTTTCAGGCTTATACAAGTACTTATGCCGAAGTACAGGTTCTTAAAAACATGTACGAGCAAGCACTGAAAGCGGCTGACATTGTGGGATTGTGCGTAGGGACTCGTCCTGACTGTGTTCCTGATGCCGTCCTAGAACTGTTGGCAAATTACGTCGAACAAGGGTACGAAATCTGGCTGGAGCTCGGTTTACAAACGGCAAACAATCAGACGCTAAAACGCATCAACCGAGGCCATGATTTCGAATGTTATGCTGAGATTACTCGACGTGCACGCGCACTTGGCATCAAAGTTTGTACGCACCTGATTGTGGGCTTACCCAGAGAAACACGTGAAGACAATATCGCGACAATGAAGCAAGTATTGGCGGTTGGCACGGACGGCATTAAACTTCATGGTCTTCATATTGTCGAAGGCAGCACCATGGCCAAAGCATGGAAAGCGGGAAAGTTGTCAGCTCCAGAGCTCCAAGAATACGTGTCGATTGCCAGTGAGCTAATACGTATGACACCTCCCGAAGTGGTGTATCACCGTGTCTCTTCAGCAGCACGTAGACCTACGTTATTGGCACCTTTATGGTGTGAAAACCGTTGGTTAGCCATGACTCAAATCGGTCGTTCTCTACACCAGTTAGGGGCGCAAGGCTCTTTGATAAATCAACCATTTGAATACACAAGGCCGATATTAAAGGCTGATAATTAAGCAATAAGCTGATATCTTTTGTACCCTTATAAAGATTATTCATTGAGTCAGAGTTATAAATGGAGCAAGTATTAGTTTGGTTGTGGGACTCTACCCGCGGGCACGGTTTTGACTTTGTTGTCATCCTACTTGCTATTTTTGCAGCAATAGCTATTTATGCGAAAAATCAGGCGCACCTGATTGAACTACTTGAGACAACGCCCAACGCATTACTGTTAATTGACAGTAAAACTGGTGAATTAATGCTTGCTAACCCAGCCGCGACCCAAGTTTTAGGGGTGCGTAAAGTGGGTAAGAGCTTTATGTTACCAGATTTAGTGACACCTCAGTTTCTGCTTTCTATTCCCTCGTCGTTTACCGGTTCGCGTTTCTCTTCACATATGTTGAGCTGGCCTATTTCGCAAACCAGAGCGATTAAACTTGATGTCTCCGGGCATAAAACTCTGTTTCGCCGCCGTGCAACTTGGTTACTCTATTTCTCTCCGCATCATTTAACCGATCAAGAACTAAAGAAAGAGATCAATTCACTTTCAATGATCAAAAGTGCGTTCGACAACTTGTCTGAGTTGGTCTTTATCAAGAACAATGACGGCCAGATCATCTCAACTAACCGAGCGTTTCAGCGCTTTTGGCATAATCGCGAAGAAGAGGGAACTGCCGATATCCAAGGTGTGATTAAGGGGCGGGCAAGTCAAAGGTGTTGGACGGTGACTCCAGATGGCCGTAGCTGCTTGCTCGAAAGTTACCAGAATATCTTGCTGTCATCTGATGGAGAAAAGCTAGGCACACTGTGTATTAGCCACGATGTGACGGATTGGCACGATATGCAGAAAAACTTGCGCGACGAGATGGAGAAGCGCCGAGATACTGAAGTTGCGCTAGCACAACGCGACACGATCTTACAAAACATCCTCGAATCAAGCCCGGATTCTATCGGTATCTTTAATGAAAACATGGTCTATCAAGCATGTAATCAGCCGTTTGTGAAAGCGTTAGGAATTGCTGACGTTGATGATTTGATTGGTAAGCGTCTGCAGGATGTAATCCCTAATGATAGCTACGAACGACTATCAGAAACGGATAAAAAGGTGCTTTATGAAGGTAAGTCGTTGCGCTATATCGATCGCATGATCAGCAGTAACGGTGCATATATTTGGTACGACGTGGTGAAATCTCCATTCAGAGACCCTGCTTCTGGAACCAATGGCGTACTGATCATGGCTCGTGATGTTTCAGAGCGTTACTTAGCGGAACAAAAACTGGAAGAGGCCAATCAAGAGTTAGAGCGTCTGAGCTTTATTGATGGATTGACTCAGATTTCAAACCGTCGTCGCTTTGATGAACAACTTGAAACACTTTGGTATCTCCATATCCGCGAGCAGCAACCACTCACGATTATCTTGTGTGATATTGATTACTTTAAAGGTTACAACGACTTTTATGGTCATCAACGCGGTGATGAAGCACTGATCAAAGTGGGGGAAGTCTTTAAGAAAGTGCTCACCCGCTCAAGTGATTGTGTGGCTCGTTATGGCGGAGAAGAGTTCGGCTTCATCTTGCCAAATACCACCACAGAAGGCGCACTGTTAGTGGCTCAGCGTATTCATGAAGGTGTGGCTGAACTTGCTCTAGAGCATCAGAAATCTGAGGTATCCAACCAGATCACGACCAGTATTGGTCTTGTTTCGATTGTGCCTAAACCGATGACCAGCAGCGAAACGATTATCGCTTTGGCTGACAGTGCTTTGTACCAAGCAAAAGCCAACGGTCGCAATCAGACTTGTGTGCATCACACATCAGAGAATTAGCACTTTTTGTTGTAAGGATTCCTTTAGCTGTCGGTAGTGAAAACAGGTAATATTTAACGACTGTTACCGTGCGGAGTTCTCGATGAAGCCGATTAAAAATCTTGCGCAGTATTATGTCGATTTGTTAGTCAAACTGGGCATCCTGCGTTTTTCTATTCTTCTTGCTTTGGCCTTGGTGGCACTTGCTGTTGTTGTCCAAGTCGGAATTACTCTTGTTTTAAGTGGGCACGTCGATGACATCGACATCGTACGCTCAGTTTTCTTTGGCTTATTAATTACTCCTTGGGCGGTGTATTTTCTATCGGTGGTTGTCGATCAATTGGAAGAATCGCGCCAACGTCTCTCCAAGCTTGTCTCGAAATTGAAAGATATGCGTTCACGAGATCAGGAACTCAACCACAAGCTTCAACAAAACATTGCCAAGCTTAATCAAGAAATTGAAGAACGTATTAAAGCTGAAGAAGCGCGTGAAGAAGCGATGAAAGACCTTGAGAATGAGGTCTATCAGCGTGAGAAAACACAGGTAGAATTGGCGGAGAGAACCGCACTTCTACGTTCGTTTATTGATGCTTCTCCTGACCTTATTTACTACCGCAACGCAGAGGGCGTTTTCTCCGGTTGTAACCGAGCAATGGAAGAGCTGACGGGTAAGAAAGAGAGTCAACTGGTCGGTCTGACACCTTGGGATGTTTACAGCAAGGAAGTCGCTCAACAAATTGTTGATACAGACCAGAAGGTTTTCTCTGATAATCAAGCGCTAACTTATGAGCAGTGGCTTGAGTATCCTGATGGACGTAAAAACTATTTCGAATTACGTAAAGTCCCTTTCTACAGCAAAGAGGGGCGTCACTTAGGTCTGGTGGGTTTTGGCCGTGATATCACAGAGCGTAAGCGCCATGAAGAATCGCTAGAAAAAGCCAGCCGAGATAAAACAACATTTATATCGACGATCAGTCATGAGCTACGCACCCCCCTTAACGGTATCGTTGGTTTGAGTCGAATGCTGCTTGATACTCAGCTTACCGAAGAGCAGCGTAACCATATGCAGACCATTAATGTCAGTGCAATTACCTTGGGTAACATCTTCAACGACATTATTGATATGGACAAGTTCGACCGCCGCAAACTCGAACTTTATCCATCGACACTTAATTTTGAAGAATTTGTCGCAGAGATGGAGAGCATCTCTGCATTGATGGCGTCGCAGAAAGGGCTGCGCTTTGATCTGGAACGTCTGAGCGAACTGCCTAGTGCGATTGAAGTCGATGCGACTCGTCTCCGTCAGGTACTTTGGAACCTCATCAGCAATGCGATGAAGTTTACTAAAGAGGGAGGGGTGGTGATGACGGTCAGCTCTGAGATAGAAGACCAACACGCTCATATTACGATGGAGATAGAGGATAGCGGTATCGGTATCCCAGAAGCTGAGCTCGAAAAAATCTTTGCCATGTACTATCAGGTCAAGTCTGGGAAAGACAACCTCCATGCAGTCGGAACAGGTATCGGTCTTGCTGTGTCAAAGCAGCTAATCAATATGATGAACGGCGATATTACCGTCTCGAGTGAAGAGGGATTTGGCAGTACTTTCACCGTCACTATCAGTGTGCCATTGGCAGAAGTTGAAGAGTCTTTATCATCAGTGGCTGCACCATCGCAAGAACTCAATATCTTTATGGTTGAGGATATTGAGCTCAATATTACGGTTGCTCGCTCACTGCTAGAGAGTATGGGACATGAAGTTTCTGTTGCCATGACAGGTATGGAAGCGATGGAAATGTTTGATCCTGAAATTTACGACTTGGTGTTCCTAGACATCCAGCTACCAGACATGACCGGGTTTGATGTTGCAGAATACTTTAGACGCACATACTCGGATCTGCCGCCATTGGTAGCCTTGACAGCCAATGTCCTCAAGAACAAACAAGAGTACCTTGATAAAGGGATGGATGATGCGATCAGTAAACCTCTTTCAGTGACTGCGGTGCAAGAGGTTCTGGCTAAGTTTACTCAAGGAGAGGTGGAGCAAACCAAGTATCAAACCGTCGAGCCCGAAGTGATCGCCGAAGGTGGGGAGATCTATTCTCGTATACTTGACCTAGATATGCTTGAGTCCTATGTCAGTATTGTTGGGCCAGAGCCTGTACTTAGCAGCATAGAGATGTTTGAAGAGATGATGCCAGAGTACTTGCAAGTGTTGGACTCAAACATGGTCGCCAAGCATCAGGAAGGTATAGTTTCAGAGGCTCACAAAATTAAAGGAGCCGCAGGCTCTATTGGATTAAAGCATATTCAGAGCGTGGCGCAGAAAGCGCAGTCGCCAGATTTTCCAACTTGGTGGGAAAACATCGACGATTGGGTTGAAGAAATAAAGAATGAGTATGACAATGATATTCATATCTTGAAAGAATGGTTACAACACCACTCGGAACGACAAAGGTGAATCAAATGAAAAAGTTAGCAGCACTCTCACTTGGTGTGGCGTTAATGGTGGGCTGTACTTCACAACCTGTAGGCTGGGAGCAAGGCAACCAGTTGGAATTCGCCGATACCACTGTAGTACTCAAAAGTAATCTTTGGATCAATAAGATGCCCACCATTGGCGAAGTGCAAGACAGTACTCTACATGGTGCGCTCTATTTAGAATCTGACAAACCCTTACCAGCGGAGCTAGATGTTGAAAGCGTGTCTATTCAGCAAGGTGATCAGAGCTGGATTATCGACGGGGACTTACTCGAACTTCGCACCCATAACCAGAACGAGTGGGAAGTTGTGTTTGTATGGCAAATTCCCCTCGATTTGGACCAACCAGTTGACGTGGCATTGCATATCAAACGCGAAGACAAAGTGGATTGGTTAGTCGAGAAAAACGTCAAGATAGATACCGTCTACTAATGCAGACAGATAGAAATAAAAAGGCTTGCTTCAAGGGAGCAAGCCTTTTTTATCGAATGATTAGTGTGTTATTTGCTCGCCGTCTTGAGACCAGCATTAACATCGAGGATGTCTTGCTCACTCAGTGTACCAACGGCTTGACGTAGCTGAAGCACACTTAGAATGTAATCGTAACGAGCGTTAGATAGGCTCTTATTGGCATCGTATAGACGACGAGTAGAATCTAGAACGTCAACAATGGTACGTGTACCAACATCAAACCCCGCTTCTGTTGCTTCAAGGGCTGATTGTGCCGAGACAACGGTCTGCTCGTAAGCACGCAGCGCTCCAATTGATGCGCTGATATTGTTGTTGAATGCACGAACATCTTTCACAACACTGCGGTAAGCAGCTTCAAGATCTTGGCTTGCTGCAACATAGCTGTATTCAGCTTGTTTAGTTTGCGAGCTAATGTTGCCACCTGTGTATAGTGGAACATTCAGATTGACGCCAATGTTGAAGTTATTGGTTGTGCCGTTTGAGTTGATGCTGTCTGAAATATCGCCGTAGTTGTATCCACCATCAAGTGTTAGCGATGGTAGGTGTCCTGAACTGGCTAGCGAAATGTTGTCTTTGGCTACGTCTTGCGCGATACGTGCAGATAGCAAGCTTAAGTTTTTCTCTTGGGCTTCGTTTACTAGTGCATCAATTGCCGTAGAAGTCTTACTTGCTGAGAAACGCTTAGTATCAAGAACATCAAGATTCGAGTGCTCTTGACCAGTAATTTCACGCAGACCTTCGTAGCTGTTTACTAGGCTGTTTTGTGCCAATACTTCATCAGCGAGTACTGCGTCGTACTGAGCTTGAGCGTCATGTACGTCAGTGATTGCTGAAAGCCCAACCTCAAAACGTTGCTTCGTTTGCTCTAACTGACGGCCAACCGCTGCTTTCTCTGCCTGAACAAACTCTAGGTTGTCTTGTGCACGCAATACATCAAAGTACGCGGTCGAAACACGCAGAATCAAAGCTTGTTGTGCTGCGGCATAAGACGCATCTGCTTGGCGTGCCGATTTTTCAGACACATCCAGAGCAACCCAGCTAGAACGTTGGTAAAGTTCTTGCGAGAAGTTGATGCCAGCTGTTAGCGCATTCTTATCGTTGTCAATAGTACTACCCGTGTCCAAATCCGTGTCGCCACGTGTTAGGTTGTAACCAGCAGTCAAATTAATTTGTGGTAGAAGTGTTGCACGGCTAGAGGTCACGGCTTCAAAGGCAGCATCACGCTGGGCTGCGGCACTAAGTAGCGTTGGGTCATTCTCTTTTGCTTGATTGTAAATGTCTGCCAGAGTATCAGCGAAAGCATGAGTACTTAGGCTGCCTAGTGCTGCACTGATAACTAGTGGAAGCAGTTTCTTCATAGGTTCAATTCCTGCCAAAAAACGAAAAATATTAGTCATCAAGAGTTTAACTCAATTGATGTCAATTCACTCGAAAACTTTGCAAAGTTTTACACTTAACTATCCAGCTGTGTAATAAGTATAATTCATCAATTTAAATTAAACTGCAAAAATTGTATGAAAAGTTGAGCCACGTCCTTGGAAGTTACGCTTAGGTCTGAGTAAACTATAAGATTCACTCAGAGAGGTGCCAAATGCAACAGTCTGACCAGCAACATAAGCAGTTCACTCGACAAGATGTGGAAATAATCTCAAAAGAAACACTGTTTCAGGGATTTTTTAAAATGATTAAGTACCGCTTCAAACATAAGTTGTTTGAAGGAGGGTGGAGTGAAACTATCGAACGCGAAATGTTCGAGCGTGGACACGCAGCGGCTATGCTACCTTACGATCCGATTAGAGACGAGGTGGTATTGATTGAACAAATCCGCGTTGGTGCTCTTGAACATGACAGCCCTTGGCAGTTGGAAATCGTCGCAGGCATGATAGATCGTGAAGAAGACGCTGAAAGTGTTGTTCGACGTGAAGCGGTAGAAGAAGCCGGTATTGAAGTAGGTCAGTTAGAGAAAGTAACCTCGTATTACCCTTCATCAGGCGGTTGTTCCGAAAAACTTGATGTGTATGTCGGTCAAGTTGATGCGAGTACAGCGAATGGGATTCATGGTTTAGACTATGAAGGTGAGGATATTCGAGTTCATGTGGTATCCCGCCAGCAAGCCTACCAATGGGTTATTGATGGGAAATTTGAAAATGGTGCCTCCATTATTGCATTGCAATGGTTGGAGCTTAACCAGCAACGTTTGAAGAGACAATGGCGCACGTAGCACTAAAGAAACCGTATCATGTTGATTTATCTGACCTGATGCGCACATATGAGACAAATTACGCAAAACTAAACGCTTTGCTGCCTTATCAGCCGAGTGTCAGTGATGTACGCTGCTATCAAGCTGCTATCAAGCTGCTTATATGACGTATCAGATTCAAGTGGTCGAAGTCACAAAGTACACAACTTTGGTCGACATTTGTCAAAGTGATGACGTTCCAGTATTTCCATTGCCAACAATGTCTGTCAGGCTCTACCACGATGCTCGCGTAGCAGAAGTTTGTAGCTGTGAACATCTTAAACGTGTGAATGCTCGATACGACTACCCGAATGATAAGATGCTGCAACAAGATGAAAAGGTACAACTCAATCGTTTTCTCGGTGATTGGCTGTCATTTTGTTTGAAACAGGGTATCAGTCGCACTCCATTGAATATTTAGGTTTTAGTTTTGAAAGTAACGTCAAGTTCCTTAGATAGCGGCAGTATAAAGCTACTCCAGATTACTGATACTCATTTATTTGAGCCAGCGGATGGTAGTCTGCTCAGTGTTAAAACTCTCGATAGTTTTAGTGCAGTTATTGCCGCTATTGTGCAGGAGAAGCGATCGTTCGATGCGATTCTCTCAACGGGTGATATCTCTCAGGATCACTCTGCTGGCTCCTATCAAAGATTCGAGCAAGGCATTGCACCACTTGAGAAAACATGTTTCTGGTTACCGGGCAATCATGACTTTAAACCGGCCATGGGTTCGGTCTTACCTTCACCTCAGATTCAACAGGTTGAACATGTCTTGCTCGGTGAAAAGTGGCAAATGATATTGCTTGATTCTCAGGTTGTCGGTGTACCTCATGGTCGCTTGAGCGATCAACAACTGACACTGCTTGATGAAAAGCTCAGCGAATATCCAGAGCGTTATACGCTTGTTTTAATGCACCATCATCCCCTGTTGGTTGGTAGCCGTTGGTTAGATCAGCATGCACTGAAAGATGCTGAAGATTTTTGGCAAGTGGTAGACAAACACAGCAGCGTTAAAGCGGTGTTATGTGGACATGTGCATCAAGATATGAATGTTGTGTATAAAGGTGCGAGAGTGATGGCCACGCCATCGACTTGTGTTCAGTTTAAACCTAATAGCGATGACTTTGCGTTGGATACGCTTTCCCCAGGCTGGCGCGAACTAGAGTTACATGCCGATGGCAGTGTGTCGACAGAAGTAAAACGCTTACCAGCTGGCAGTTTCCAGCCTGATTTCACTTCTGCTGGCTATTGAGGAAAGGAAATGAAACCGTCTTTACTACTTTATATTCATGGTTTTAACAGTTCACCATTGTCACTCAAAGCAAATCTAATGCGAGAGTACTGTGAACAGTATCGTCCAGATATTAAGGTAGTGATACCGCGTTTACCTTGTTTTCCTGAGCAAGCTGCGCAGCATCTGTTGGATATTGTCAATCAATATAAAGATGATTATCAGATTGGCTTGGTCGGAAGTTCGCTTGGTGGTTATTTTTCGATGTGGCTCAATGCGCAGTTTGCCTTTAAAGCGGTAGTGGTTAACCCTGCGGTCAAGCCTTATGAGTTGCTTGCGGATTTTCTTGGTGAGCAAGAAAACCCGTACACTCAAGAGCGTTATGTTTTAGAGCATCCCCATATTGTTGAGCTCAAGCAACTCGACACTCCGGTTATTAAAACGCCGTCGGACTTTTGGTTGCTACAGCAAACCGAGGATGAAGTTCTCGATTATCGTCAAGCAGTGCAACATTTTTGTGGAGCTAAGCAGACTGTCGAGCAAGGTGGTGATCACAGCTTCGTCAACTTCGAGCGTTATCCGGCTAAGATCATCGAATTCTTGGCGCTTTAATCTGCCTGGTTAGTGTTGATGAACCTAACGTCTTTCGCTCTCAATGACATATTCATTGAGGGAAGAGTCATAATTTTACTTGTTACTTACTTATCTCTCTTGACATAATTGGGTCTGTTCCAGACTATGTCTCACCAGTACTTGTGTGGATTTGAAGTGTTTGGATTTTCGTCGTTAACCTTGTGGATACCCGACAAGGTTGCCATTTAAGCCGACACATTGAAATCGCCTGCCAAGTAAACCTTTTATTACCTAAGACGAAATTCCGTATTATGACTGAACAATATAATGCTGGGGCCATTGAGGTTCTTAATGGTTTGGAGCCAGTACGTCGCCGACCAGGGATGTATACGGATACAGCGCGCCCAAACCACTTGGGCCAAGAAGTCATCGACAACAGTGTCGATGAAGCGCTAGCCGGACACGCTTCAAAGGTTCAAGTAATTTTACATGCCGACCAATCACTTGAAGTGATCGATGATGGTCGTGGCATGCCTGTAGATATCCACCCTGAAGAAAAAGTTTCAGGGGTTGAACTGATACTATGTAAGCTGCACGCTGGTGGTAAGTTTTCCAATAAAAACTACCAATTTTCAGGTGGCTTACACGGTGTTGGTATCTCGGTAGTAAACGCGCTGTCTAAGCGTGTTGAAGTGACCGTTCGTCGTGATGGGCAAGTGTATGAAATTGCATTTGAACATGGCGAGAAAGTATCTGACTTAACGGTGACTGGCACTTGTGGTCGTCGCAACAAAGGTACCAGCGTTCACTTCTGGCCGGACACGAAGTATTTCGATTCAGCAAATTTTTCTGTTACACGCCTAGTCAATAACCTACGAGCAAAAGCGGTTCTTTGTCCTGGCTTAGAGATTACCTTTAGCGATAAGGTAAATGGCAAAGATTACAGTTGGTTATATGAAGATGGCCTGAAAGACTACCTAGCTGAAGGTGTCAAAGGGTACACGGTTCTACCAGAAGAACCTTATACCGGTGAGTTTTCTGCTGAAACAGAGGCTGCTAACTGGGCCGTGATCTGGCAACCAGAAGGTGGTGAGCTGATCACCGAAAGTTACGTTAACTTGATTCCAACGGCACAAGGCGGTACTCACGTTAACGGCCTACGCCAAGGCTTGCTCGATGCAATGCGTGAATTTTGCGAGTTCCGTAATCTGTTACCGCGTGGCGTGAAACTGACGGGGGATGACGTTTTCGATCGTTGTTCTTACGTGTTGTCGGTGAAAATGCAAGATCCGCAGTTTGCTGGTCAAACTAAAGAACGACTCTCTTCACGTCAGACGGCGGCATTCGTTTCTGGCGTCGTTAAAGATTCATTTAGCCTGTGGTTGAATGAAAAGCCTCAGTTAGCTGAGCAACTGGCGGAAGTCTGTATCGCCAACGCACATCGTCGTATGCGTGCGAGTAAAAAGGTTGTGCGTAAAAAAGTCGCTTCTGGCCCTGCTTTGCCAGGTAAGTTAACCGACTGTTCAGTTCAGGACTTAAACCGCACTGAAATCTTCTTTGTCGAAGGTGACTCGGCTGGTGGTTCTGCTAAACAGGCGCGTGATCGTGAGTTTCAAGCTGTGATGCCGCTACGAGGTAAGATCCTGAATACTTGGGAAGTCTCGCCTGATCAGGTTCTCGCGTCTCAGGAAGTTCATGACATCTCTGTGGCATTAGGTATCGATCCTGATACCGAGAACTTAGACGGTCTTCGCTACGGTAAAGTTTGTATCCTTGCCGATGCGGACTCGGATGGTCTTCATATCGCCACTTTGCTATGTGCATTGTTTACACGCCATTTCCGTTCGCTAGTTGAAGCGGGGCACATCTATGTCGCGATGCCTCCACTGTATCGTATCGACTGTGGAAAAGAGGTTTTCTATGCGCTTGATGATGATGAAAAAGAAGGCATTTTAGAGCGTTTGTCGAAGAAGAAAGCCAAAATCAACGTGCAGCGATTCAAAGGTCTGGGTGAAATGAATCCACTTCAGCTACGTGAAACGACCATGGATCCCAACACTCGTCGTTTGGTTCAGTTAACGATTGACGATAGTGAAGCAACGATGGAAATGATGGATATGCTGCTAGGTAAGAAGCGAGCGGATGACCGTCGCTCTTGGTTGCAAAGCAACGGCGATATGGCAGAGGTTTAACGAATGTCGACAGAAATTACATATGATGGCGTTGAACAGTTGCCAATGCGCAAGTTCACTGAAGACGCTTATCTAAATTACTCAATGTACGTAATCATGGATCGTGCTTTGCCATACATTGGTGATGGTTTGAAGCCGGTTCAGAGACGTATCATTTACGCAATGTCAGAGTTGGGTCTCTCAGCCTCTGCTAAGTACAAAAAGTCAGCCCGTACCGTTGGTGACGTGTTAGGTAAATATCACCCACATGGTGATTCAGCATGTTATGAAGCTATGGTTCTTATGGCTCAGCCATTCTCTTACCGCTACCCATTAGTGGATGGTCAAGGTAACTGGGGTGCGCCAGATGATCCTAAATCGTTCGCTGCGATGCGTTATACCGAAGCTAAACTATCTAAGTTTGCTGAGGTATTGCTAGGAGAACTAGGGCAGGGTACGGTTGAGTGGCAGCCTAACTTTGACGGCACAATGAAAGAGCCGCAAATGTTGCCAGCACGTTTGCCTCACATTCTACTCAATGGCGTAACAGGTATTGCTGTTGGTATGGCAACGGATATTCCACCTCACAACGTACGTGAAGTGGCGGATGCAACGATTCATTTGATCGATAATCCAAAGTCAGAACTTGCCGATATCATGAACTTTGTTAAAGGTCCTGACTATCCGACTGAAGCAGAGATCATTTCTCCAAAGGCAGATCTAGATAAGATTTATCGTACTGGACGAGGCAGCATTAAGATGCGTGCGGTCTGGCACAAAGAGGGCAATGAGATTGTCATTACCTCTCTTCCTCACCAAGTGTCAGGTGCCAAGCTTCTAGAGCAAATCGCTGGCCAGATGCGTGCGAAAAAACTGCCGATGGTTGATGATCTTCGTGATGAATCTGATCATGAAAACCCGACACGAATTGTTGTTGTACCGCGTTCCAACCGAGTGGATAGCGATCAGTTGATGAATCACTTGTTTGCATCGACGGATCTAGAAAAGAACTTCCGTGTTAACCTAAACATGATTGGTCTTGATAACCGTCCTCAGGTTAAAGGATTAGTTCAGATTCTCTCTGAGTGGATCGAGTTCCGCCGTACAACTGTTCGTCGCCGTCTACAGTATCGATTAGATAAAGTTCTTGCTCGACTACACATCTTAGAAGGTTTGTTGATTGCCTATCTAAACCTTGATGAAGTGATTGAGATTATCCGTACTGAAGATGATCCAAAAGCCGTGCTGATGGCACGTTTTGGCATCACTGATATTCAAGCCGATGCGATTCTAGATACCAAACTTCGTCACCTAGCCAAGCTAGAAGAAATGAAGATCCGTGGTGAACAAGAAGAGCTCGAAAAAGAGCGTGACAAGCTAGAGTTACTGCTAGGTTCTGAGCGTCGTCTTAACACGCTACTTAAGAAAGAGATTCAAGCTGACGCTGAAAAATACGGCGATGACCGTCGTTCACCTATGGTTGAACGCGCTGAAGCGAAAGCGTTGACTGAAAGAGATCTTGTGCCTAGTGAACCAATCACGGTTGTTCTTTCTGAAAAAGGCTGGATTCGTCACGCGAAAGGTCACGATGTTGATGCGGGTACACTGAACTACAAGTCTGGTGATAATTACCTTGCCCATGCGCGCGGTAAGAGTAACCAGCAAGCGGTATTCCTAGGCAGTGATGGACGTAGCTACTCACTAGAGTCACACTCGCTACCATCTGCACGAACTCAAGGTGAGCCAATTACAGGACGCTTGAACGTCAACGCAGGGACGAGTATTCGTCACGTTGTGATGGGTGAAGAAGATCAACTGTGGTTAGTTGGTTCGGATGCCGGATATGGCTTTGTGTGTAAAGGCAGTGACCTATTGTCGAAGAACCGCAGTGGTAAAGCATTAGTGAGCTTACCTCAAAACTCAGAGGTACTGTTACCAAAAGCGATTGGAGATCTGGATAGTGATGAGATCTTAGCCATCACGAACCAAGGGCGTATGCTGCTGTTCCCGATCAAAGATCTTCCTCAGCTTGGCAAAGGTAAAGGTAACAAGATCATCAACATACCGGCGGCAAAAGCCAAAGATCGTGAAGAGTTTGTTTCTCACTTGATTGCTCTACCACAACAGAGCACCGTTACGCTTTATGCAGGTAAACGCAAGCTCGGTCTTCGACCATCGGATCTTGAAAACTTCCGTGGTGAAAGAGGACGACGTGGTGGTTTACTACCTCGTGGGTTACAAAGAGTGACGCGGATTGAAATTGAAACCGCTGGCTCTAGCGACATAGAGCCTGATGTTCAAGAGTGATAAATAAACCCATGCATTGCATGGGTTTTTTTCTTATCCAATTAGAATGACCATCAAGGTTATTCGCGGGTATCTTCTTTTATCGTCACTTTAAGTGTCTTCTCTTGTCCTTTATGCAGGATCAGCACATCAACGACAGTACCAGGACGAAGTTCGGTGACTATGTCCAAGACGCTCTGGCGGCCATTAATTTTTTGTCCGTCAATCTTGAGAATAATGTCTTGTTCTTCAAAACCAGCTTCCGCTGCTGGGCCGTTAGGATCAACCCCAAGAACCACAATTCCACCGAGATGTTCGCTACCTAACAGGCGAGAGGTCACCGAGTTAATATCTTGCCCGTCAATGCCGATATAGCCGCGAATAACGCGACCGTCAGCAATAATTTTCTGCATTATTTTATTGGCGAGTGCAAAAGGAATCGCAAAAGAGATACCGTAGGTTTCCAACTCCGTTGCCTGCTGGAATGAAGCAGTATTGATACCGACTAATTCACCTTGAGTATTGACCAAGGCCCCTCCAGAGTTACCCTCGTTGATCGCAGCATCTGTTTGAATAAAGGCTTGATGTCCGTCTGCACTAATTGAAGAACGACCTGTCGCTGAAATAATGCCGAATGTGGTTGTTTGGCCGAGGTTATATGGATTTCCAATAGCTAAAACAACATCACCGACTTTTGGCGAGTAGTCTGGATTCAAAGGAATGACGGGTAGGTTTTCGCCTTCGACACGAAGTACGGCAATGTCTGTACGTCTGTCTTTACCAACCAGCTGTGCCGCGGCTATCCGACCGTCTTGTAAAGCCACAATGATTTGGTCTGCTTGAGCAACAACATGATAGTTAGTAATGATGTAGCCTTTTTCACTAACAATGACTCCCGATCCAAGTCCCTGTGTGAGTAATTTCGAACGGTCTTCTTCGGTGTACTTACGGCTATAGATATTGACCACGGCAGGAGCCGCTTTACGGACGGCTTGATTGAATGAAATCTGTACCTGAGTGCTATCAATATTGCTGGTTTGTACCGTCGCAGGAACAAGGTTGGAACGCAAGGATGGAACCGCGAGCAATAGCAGGGCAGCGGTAGCGAGCCCCAAACCTACAGATCGCAATACGAATTGCAGCATGCTTTCCTCATCAATAGTCATAAAGTGTTTTAGTCGGTGAAGAATAGCATTAGATGAGAAAATAACAAAAGGACAGCGGGTTGAGCAGCTGTCCTTTCAAAGCGATATCGCGTTTTGAGTGAAATGTTATTTAACGAATAACAAGGTAAATGCTTCGTTCACCACGCTGAATGTTGAGTGCAAGAACACCTGACTGTTTCTCAACTATTTTTCTAAACTCCGCTAAGTTCTTTACTCTTTGACGGTTTACACCGATGATAATGTCATCCTTTTGCAGCTGATAAGCTTCGGCGTTGGAGCCTTTTTCGACGGTTGACACCTTAACACCCTGCACTTTATCACTGGCCATTGTGTTGGTGAGCTCTGCCCCTGCCAAACCTTCATGAAGTTTGTCGGCTGTGGTTTTAACATTGGTTTGCGCACCAAGGGTGACATCAAAAGACTTCTGCTTACCATCTCTGACGACACCTAGCGTTACCTTTTTACCAGCACCCAGTGTGGCGACTTTAGCTCGAAGTTCGCTAAATGAGTTAATTGCCTTATCATTTACCGAAACGATCACATCGCCAGCCTCAATGCCGGCTTTATCGGCTGCACTGTCTGGTACCACTTGGCTAACAAACGCACCTTTACTTGATTCATAGCCTAAGGCTTCTGCAAGTTCAGAGGTAATCTCACCGCCTTGAACACCAAGCATACCGCGCTTTACTTCACCAAATTCTAAGATTTGGTCAGTGAGGTTATTCATCATATTGGAAGGAATCGCAAAACCTATCCCGACGTTACCACCATTTGGTCCAAGAATTGCGGTGTTGATACCAATCAACTCACCCTTCAGGTTGATCAAAGCACCACCAGAGTTACCACTATTGATCGCTGCATCGGTTTGGATAAAGTTTTCGAAGTTCTCAATGTTTAGACCACTGCGACCCAGAGCAGAGACAATACCAGACGTCACGGTTTGACCAAGACCAAATGGATTACCAATCGCAACAGTGAAATCGCCGACTCGCAACTTGTCTGAATCTGCAATCTTGATTTCGGTAAGATTTTTCGCTTTTTCGAGCTTTAACAGGGCAACATCAGACATCTGGTCGCCACCGACCAACTCTGCGTCATATTCTCTGCCATCGTGAAGTTTGACACGAATTTTTTCTGCACCATTAATCACGTGGTAGTTAGTCACAACATGACCTTGCTTGGCATCGATAATCACACCAGAACCTAAACCACGGAATGGCCTTTCTTGCAGTTGTTCAGTTGGAAAATCAGGACCGAAGAAAAAGCGAAACTGTTCAGGAATTTGTTGGCGAGACACTTGAGTGCCTTCAACTGAGATACTGACTACCGCGGGAGTGACTTTCTCAAGCATCGGAGCGAGGCTTGGCAGTTGTTCACCATCAACCGTAAACGGTAAAGCAGCAGTCGCTTGCATTGGCGTGATGATTGAACTTAGGCTTAGAGAGAGAACGGTTAAGGCAAGCAAAGGTTTTTTCATCGGATACTCCTATATAGTTAAGCCCCAAAAATTCAAACGTTTATACGTTGAAGAAGAATTAAAGGGGCACTTATCGGAATTTAAGACTCAAAAAACGATGTAAAGTTCATCACAAAAGAAAGATTGGGTTATGACGCTTTAGCGGAGACCACGTCTTGTGAGTCTAGAATTTCTTTTTTCTGGTCTTTTAGTAATCCAGTTGAACCTGCTGCGTAGTCTTTTGGAGCTTCGCTAAGAGGTTGAACCGTAGAATCAGAATCGAAAACGTGAGAATCGACCTCTGATTGTTGACTAATCTTCTTGATAAACGGATTGTCTTGTTCAGGAAGATTAGGCAGTAACTCCGCAGAGGTTTTAGCCATGTGTTGATAAAGCTTAGTGTACTCTTTACCTAGTGAGTCGAGCATTTCAGCAGACTGTGCAAAATGATCAGCAAGATCTTGTTTTTGCTGCTCTAATTCAAATTTGGCCTTATCCAAATCTTTCTGAACGTTCTTCTGCTTCTTATATCCGGGCGTCGTAAGACGTGAAATGACAGCGCCTAAAAGCATCCCAACAAGCAAGCCTACAAGGGCGTAAATCCAAGGCATAATTGCTCCTTATCATTGTTATTTAACATGTTCTTTACTGGTTAGTTACACATGTTCAAATCACATGGTACTATGAGTGCTTAAGCCAATAAAGAAAAATGCATGTGCTCTACATAGCAGTTTAACAGTCTTCTTCATTAGGTATCGAAGCGATGACGCCACTAGAAATCTATAATAAAGATATAAAAGAACACGGTTTTCAGAAAGATGCTGCTCAGTTACAAGCGGTAACTGCCTTAGATAAGCTCTATCATGAATTCATTGAATACCTAGAAACCCCGATAGAAAAACCATCAGGGTGGAAAACTTGGTTCAGTAATAAACAGCCTAAGCTTCCAGAGTCGCCTAAAGGTCTTTATTTCTGGGGTGGGGTTGGGCGTGGTAAAACCTATCTAGTTGATACCTTTTTCGATGCACTTCCAACCGAAAAAAAAATGCGAGTTCACTTTCACCGCTTTATGTACCGCGTACATGATGAGTTGAACGCACTTGGGGATGTCAATGATCCACTTGAGTTGGTTGCTGATAAATTCAAGGCAGAAACCGAGATCATCTGTTTTGATGAGTTTTTTGTTTCAGATATTACCGATGCCATGATTTTGGGGACTCTGTTTCAGGCACTGTTTAAGCGTGGTGTCATTCTGGTTGCGACATCAAACATTCCGCCACAAGACCTTTACCGAAACGGATTACAGAGAGCTCGATTTCTCCCTGCGATTGCACTGATTCAGGCCAATTGCGTAGTACTCAATGTGGATAGTGGTATTGATTATCGCTTGAGAACGCTAGAACAAGCAGAAATCTATCACTCCCCCCTTGATGAGCAAGCTAATAAGAACCTTTGTCACTACTATGAGCAACTGGTTGGTGAAGGTAAAAAGGGGGTGAGTGTCATAGACATAAACCACCGTCAGATTGAGGTGGTGCAAGCGTCGGAAGGTGTGCTTCACGCTACCTTTGCTCAGTTATGTAAATCTGCGCGTAGCCAGAATGACTATATAGAGCTATCGCGTATTTACCACACCGTGCTATTGGCTGATGTTCAGCAGATGAACGCGAGCATTGATGATGCAGCTCGCCGCTTTATCGCCTTAGTCGATGAGTTCTACGAGCGTAACGTTAAGCTTATCATCTCGGCTGAAGTAGAATTGGAGGCTCTTTATGCGGGTGGTTTACTTGAGTTTGAGTTCAAACGTTGTCAGTCGAGATTGATTGAAATGCAAAGCCATGATTATTTGGCGAAAGAGCATTTAGCTTAGCGAGCTTGTGGTTAAAGGGTTGAGCTTGAAAAAAATGAAATTTTTATCCAAAAAAAGGTGATTTTTTCAACTGACTTCTCTATAATCCTGCGACCCACCGTTACTGCAGACCTTGATTATCGAAGGTATTTCGACATAACGGGTCGAGAGTGCCAACCACTCGAAGGGGTGTTGACTGGACTCTTAGTCAGTGGGGGCAAGCTTGCTCCTTAAGTGTAAATTTAAATATTGAACGGGTTATTATTAGCATGAAAACTTTCGTTGCTAAACCAGAAACTGTAAAACGCGACTGGTACGTTGTAGACGCTGAAGGTAAAACTCTTGGTCGTCTAGCAAGTGAAATTGCATCTCGCCTACGTGGCAAACACAAAGCTGAATACACTCCACACGTTGACACTGGTGATTACATCATCGTTGTAAACGCGGAGAAAGTTACTGTAACTGGTAACAAGGCTAAAGGTAAGATTTACTACCGTCACTCTGAATTCCCAGGCGGCCTAAAATCAATCAGCTTCGAGAAGCTAATTGATCGTAAGCCAGAGATGGCTCTTGAGCTAGCGGTTAAAGGTATGCTACCACGTGGTCCTCTTGGCCGTGCTATGTACCGTAAGCTTAAAGTTTACGCTGGCGCTGAGCACAACCATGTTGCTCAACAACCACAAGTACTAGACATCTAATCGGGGATTTCGAAAATGGCAGAGAATCAATACTACGGCACTGGCCGTCGCAAAAGCTCAGCTGCGCGTGTTTTCATCAAACCAGGCAGCGGCAACATCGTAATCAACAAGCGTAGTCTTGATGAGTACTTCGGTCGTCCAACTTCTCGCATGGTTGTTAAACAACCTCTTGAGCTAGTTGAACTAACTGAGAAACTAGACCTATACGTTACTGTTAAAGGTGGCGGTATTTCTGGTCAAGCTGGTGCTATCCGTCACGGTATCACTCGCGCTCTAATGGAATACGATGAGTCTCTACGTCCTACTCTACGTGCAGCTGGTTACGTTACTCGTGACGCTCGTTGCGTTGAACGTAAGAAAGTTGGTCTACGTAAAGCACGTCGTCGTCCACAGTTCTCTAAGCGTTAATCTTTTTTCGAAAAGATTCGCTTCCAATGCTTGCATTGGATGTGGCACCAAAAAGCCTGGCATTATGTCAGGCTTTTTTGTTTTTCCGCTCCAAAAAAATCCTTTGTCACCCGTACTTACTGTTTGATTTGTCGTACTTACGCAGCTTTTGTGACGTCACTGGCGATTCGCCTCACAAATGTTACAAAAAGGTAGCTTTATCTTGTCAAAAAGTAGGGTTTTATTTATCATTTCCCATCAAATAAATACAACTAAATTCGTATTTTGTTAGCCATGCTCTTTAAGCGGAATAACAATAATCCACAAGGAGCAAATGGGAGAATGTTTGGATGAGCAATGCGCCTTTAAATAACGGTCGCAGACGTTTCTTAACTGCTACAACAGCTGTTGTTGGTGGTTTAGGAGCAGCTGCTGTCGCCGTTCCTTTTATTAAATCTTGGAACCCAAGTGAAAAAGCCAAAGCTGCGGGTGCCCCTGTTGAAGTTGATATCGGTAAACTTGAAGAAGGGCAGATGGTACGTGTCGAGTGGCGTGGTAAACCTGTATGGGTTGTACGTCGTGCACAAACCGTAGTCGATGGACTGAAAGCAATTGATGGTCAACTACGTGACCCTGCATCTGGAGAAGAACAGCAGCCAACTTATGCTCAAAACGCTTACCGCTCAATTAAGCCTGAGTATTTTGTCGCTGTTGGTATCTGTACGCACCTTGGTTGTTCTCCAACCTATTTACCTGACAGTTTTGCTGAACAAGTTCAGGGTGTTAAGTCTGGTTTCTTCTGTCCATGTCACGGCTCTAAGTTCGACATGGCTGGTCGTGTATTCCAAGGTGTACCAGCACCACTTAACCTAGTTGTTCCAAAACACATGTACCTAAGTGATACCAGAATCCTTATCGGTGTTGACGAAGAAGGGGAGGCATAATGCAAGCTCTACTTGATTGGGTAGAAAAACGCATACCCGCAATGAATGCGTACAAGAAGCACCTTTCTGAGTACCCGATGCCAAAGAACTTTAACTTTTGGTATCTATTTGGCTCGCTAGCGATGCTTGTATTGGTCAACCAAATCCTAACGGGTATTTGGTTAACAATGAACTACGTACCGTCTGGTGATGGCGCGTTTGCGTCAATCGAATACATCATGCGTGATGTTGAGTACGGTTGGTTGTTACGTTACATGCACTCAACGGGTGCTTCGGCATTCTTCGTTGTTGTTTACCTACACATGTTCCGTGGCTTAATCTACGGTTCTTACCAGAAGCCTCGTGAGCTACTATGGATCTTCGGTATGCTAATCTTCCTCGTGTTGATGGCAGAAGCATTCATGGGCTACCTACTACCATGGGGTCAGATGTCTTACTGGGGTGCACAGGTAATCATTTCTCTGTTTGGTGCCATTCCTGTTATCGGTGATGATCTAACACTTTGGATTCGTGGTGACTACGTAATCTCTGGTGCGACGCTTAACCGTTTCTTCGCTCTACACGTTATCGCACTACCAATCGTACTATTGCTGTTGATCGTTCTACACGTTCTAGCTCTGCACGAAGTGGGTTCAAACAACCCTGATGGTATTGAAACTAAGCTGCCAAAAGGCACGATGGGCGACGATTACCAGACACAGTTTAAGTTCCACGACTACTACACTAAGAAGTACGATATCATCGACTCTATTCCTTTCCACCCATACGGTACGGTTAAGGATATGGTCGGTGTAGCAGGATTCTTGTTCCTATTCTGTTACGTGTTGTTCTTCAACCCAGAAATGGGCGGTTACTTCCTTGAGCCACCTAACTTTGAAGCAGCGAACCCACTGAAAACACCTGAGCACATTGCTCCTGTATGGTACTTCACTCCGTTCTACGCGATTCTGCGTGCGGTTCCAGACAAGCTATTAGGTGTTATTGCAATGGGTGCGTCGATTGCGGTTCTATTTGTACTACCTTGGCTAGACCGTTGTCGCGTGCGTTCTTACCGCTACCGCAGTAAGTTCCATTTATTCAACATCATCCAGTTCACGATCAGCTTTATCGCGTTGGGTATTCTTGGTGCGCTTCCAGCAACACCAACGTACACGCTACTAGCTCAGATCTTCAGCTTAGCTTACTTCATGTTCTTCGTACTGCTGTACTTCTACAGTAAGAACGAAGCGACTAAGCCACTACCAGAAAGGGTGACATTCAAATGAAAAAATGGATTGTAATTTTATTTGCAATGCTGCCTTCATTAGCAATGGCAGCGGGTGCGAACGTACCACTAGACAAAGCAAACAACGATCTGAGTGACCAAGCTTCATTGCAAAACGGTGCAAAGCTGTTTATGAACTACTGTTTTGGCTGTCACTCAGCTCAATACCAACGTTACGAGCGAGTTGGTCGTGACATCGGTATTCCTCTAGATTTGCTAAAAGACAATTTAATCTTCGACTCAGAAGCAAAAGTGGGTGACTTGATGGAGAACGCAATTCCAGATAAGTCAGCGGCGAAATGGTTCGGTGCTCCACCGCCAGATCTAACACTTGTTGCTCGTGTTCGTGGTACAGATTGGCTATACACTTACCTACGTGCTTTCTACGAGGATCCAGGCCGTCCGTTTGGCGTGAACAACATTGTTTTCCCAAGCGTTGGTATGCCTCACGTTCTTGAAGAGCTACAAGGTATTCCTAAGCCAGTTTATGAAACGCACGTAGTTGATGGTAAAGAAGTGACGAAAGTTGTTGGCGTAGAAGCTGATGGCAGCGGTGAGCTTAACCGTGAAGAGTACGACAATGCAGTTCGCGATTTGGTGAACTTCCTTGAGTACTCAGGTGACCCAGTGAAGCTTGAGCGTCACGCTCTTGGCTGGTGGGTTATGGGCTTCTTAATCATCTTTACAATCGTTGTTGTATTGCTGAAGAAAGAGTATTGGCGTGATGTGCACTAATTGTGCTACGATACTGTGCTAATTCCCAAATTTTTAACTTAACAATGGAGGCTTAGCCTCCATTGTTTTTATTTTGTAAGTGTGCTGGAGGGCTCCATGGCTGTAGCTGCCAATAAACGTTCTGTGATGACTCTATTTTCAAGTGCATCTGATATGTATAGCCATCAGGTTCGTATTGTTCTAGCAGAGAAAGGTGTAAGTGTAGAAGTAGAGCTTGTTGATGAAGCAAATCTACCTGCTGAACTTATCGAACTTAATCCATATAAGACAGTACCAACACTTGTTGACCGTGAACTAGCGCTTTACGACTCAAAGATCATCATGGAATACTTAGATGAGCGTTTTCCTCATCCGCCATTGATGCCTGTATACCCAGTCGCTCGTGGTAACAGCCGTCTAATGATCTTCCGTATCGAGAAAAACTGGTACACGCTTGCTGAAAAGATTGTAAAAGGCACTGCTGATGAAGCAGAAGCTGCCCGCAACAAACTGCGCAACGACCTGCTAACTCTAGGCCCTGTTTTCGCTGAGTATGAATACTTCATGAGCGAAGAATTTAGCCTAATCGACTGCTACCTAGCACCATTGCTATGGCGTCTGCCTCAACTTGGTATTGATCTAGTTGGTCCAGGTTCGAAAGAGCTTAAAGTTTACATGAATCGTGTATTTGAGCGTGATTCATTCCTAGCTTCTCTAACGGAAGCTGAACGTGAAATGCGTCTAACTCGTTAATTGGCGAGAAGATGGATATTGTCAATATGACACCACGCCGACCATATATGCTTCGTGCGTTTTATGATTGGTTGGTGGATAACGATTTAACGCCGCATGTCGTAGTGGCAGCAGAACTGCCTGGTGTCCGAGTACCGATGGAGTTTGTTCAAGATGGACAAATCATCCTAAATATTGCTCCTAGAGCGGTGGGTAACTTGGAACTAGGAAACGAAGCGATCACCTTTAATGCTCGTTTTAGTGGTCGTCCTCATTCTGTTATCGTCCCTTTGTATGCTGTTCAAGCTATTTATGCCCGTGAAAATGGTGCAGGTACCATGTTTGAACCTGAAGAAGCTTACATGGGCGAATATGAAGAAGAAGGGATTTATGAGGAACAAGATGAAGAGAACTCTTTGTCTGTTGCTGACGAGAGTGCGGAACGAGAGTCCCTCAACTCTGATGATGAGCCTCCAAGACCGACCAAAGGGCGTCCAAGCCTAAGAGTAGTCAAATAAAAAAGCAGCGCTAATGCGCTGCTTTTTTTTATCTCAATTTGTTGTGCTTAGCCCTGTTGGTGAAAGGCACGTACAACCTGTTTTACACCAGATATGTTGCGCGCTAACTCGGTTGCAATGTCAGCATGTTGTTGAGAAACATAACCGAGTAAGAATACTTCTTTGTCTTCGGTGATCACTTTAATTTTTACGCCGTTAAGCTCCGAGTTCGCCAGTAAAGCGGATTTCACTTTCGTCGTTATCCAACTATCGTGGCTAATCTCGCCCACAGACAACGGTGCTTTAACACGCAACTGATTGTGAATGTTTTTAACGCCTTTGATTTTACGTGCTTGCGATTCAAACTCTTGCTTGAGTTGATCGCTGTTTGCCTGTCCCATCAAAACCACGGTGCCGTTGTATGAACTGGCAGTAATACGGGCATTGCCTCTGAATGGGGGCTTGTTACCAATACCCGCGACTTCAAACTCAATATTATTATCGTTCCAGATCTCTTGCGTTGTTCGAGGGTCAATAACGATTGCTGCTGTCGTTGCTGCGCCAGCAACAAATAGACCAGCGCATCCGGTGAGATTGAGTAGCAATAGAGATAACAGTAGAGGTTTAAACCAATTCATCATTTAGTCTTCGTGTGCAGGAAACAATACTTGGTCGATAAGATCGCATAAGCAGTGTAGCGTCACCATATGAACTTCGTGAATTCTTGCTGTTCTGTGAGATGGGATCCGAATCTCCACATCGTTCTCACCCAATAACCCTGCCATTTCACCGCCATCCTTGCCTGTTAAGGCGATGATAGTCATGTCTCTTGTCACCGCAGCTTCCATCGCCTTGATGATATTTTTGCTATTCCCGCTGGTGGAAATAGCCAGCAGAATGTCACCAGTCTGACCAAAGGCGCGAACTTGCTTAGAGAAAATCTCTTTGTAGTGATAGTCGTTTGCGACCGCGGTAAGAGTCGTGTTATCGGCGGTTAAGGCCATTGCAGGTAGGCTAGGGCGCTCAGTTTCAAAACGGTTTAAAAGACAAGAAACAAACTGTTGTGCGTTCGAGGATGAGCCACCGTTGCCACAACACAGGATCTTGTTGCCATTAAGAAGACTAGCAACCATAGCTTGTGCGGCATGTGTAATGGCATCAGGCAGTGCTTCTGCTGCGGCAATTTGAATTTGAATACTTTCAGTAAAACTGTCTTTAATGCTGTCTAGCATCGATTATCCTTGAGTTATTACGTTTTTGAGCCATTCGATTTGGTGGCCATGGTTATGAATCGCCACCAAGTCAAAGCGAAAATCTGTCGAGTAAACGGATAAGCCGTTCTTCATTAGCCATACATTTGCGGTTTTTATTAGCTTGCGTATTTTGCTAGGCGTGACGGTCTCCGCAGCATGTCCGAACGATTGGCTTTTACGATAGCGTACCTCAACGAAGACGATAGTTGTACCATCGCGCATAATGAGGTCTATCTCGCCAGCTTTGGCTAGGAAGTTTCGCTCAATTAATGAGAGGCCGCAACCAGTAAGATATTTTTGTGCTGCGGCTTCGTAGTGTTGTCCGTGCTCTCTTTTATTGGTTGGCACTATGCTCCGCCCAACTGATCTCGCGCTGTACGACGCAATTATCGTCGATACTTAGCAAGCCAGTATTTCCCTCGATAGAGTAGCCTTGAACGACTTTCATTTGAGGGAGATGTTCCATCAAACGGTAAGCATCCATACCTAGGGCTTGCAGGCGCTTCTCTGCGTTAGAATCTTTCGGCCACAATTTATCCATTTGAGCTTTCAGGCTTGCATCTGGTTGAATTAATAGTGGAATATCACTGTACATCACACCGGTTAGATCTTCATACTGCTGACGGCCACTATTGCTGCGTGAGTTAGAATAGAGCTTCGGTGGGAACGTATCTGGGTTAATCGCTACTTCAATAAATGGTTTGATTAATGTTAACTCAGCACTGCTTGCAACGATGTAGACTGCATCGACATCGCGGCGACTGCGTGGTTGGCTCTCCAGCGGGATACTAAGTAAAGATTCCATCTGAGCAATGTGCTGCTGGCTATCTTGCAAACCGAATACTTTATTGATGTCACGTTGCAGTTGGCGTTTATCACCAAAGAGGTTTACCGCCACCTTGTTATCACTGTATTTGCTCCACTCTTGCTTAAACGCATCCACGACACGTGAGCCTAAACGTCCATTAGGAGCAAGGATGAGCGGGTATTGGTAGCCTTGTTTAGCTAAATGTTTTGCTGCTTGAGCAACTTCTTGCTCAGGCGAAAGGGCGAGATAGCAAGTGTTGTTTCCCGCTTCAACATTATCAGGGATGTTAAGCGCAAGCATCGGTAAACTTGAAGTAAAGCTTGCTTGAGCTTGTTGCAGTTTCTCAATGTTCTCTTTAAGTAACGGGCCTACAACTGAATCAATTTGCTTTTCAACTAAGGTCGACTCTAATTCAGCTACGCTTGTTGCATTGGTATCGATCACGGTGAGCGTTGCGTTAGGATCTCGTTCCTTGTCATTCATCATCTCTAGGATGAAGCCGTCGCGAATTAGCTTAGCTTGTTGAGCAAACTTGCCACTAAGTGGTAGCAGTAGGGCTGTGTTGACGGGTTTAATGAGTTCAAGAGACAAAATTTCATTAATTGCCTGCGGAGTGTATAGCGATGCAGGGTGAGTTGGATTAGCCGCTAACCATTGTTCTAAGCTGCTTTTCAGCTGTGGTAGGTTGCTCGCATAGTTCTTGGTGAAGCCAGTTACTTCAAGCCAGCCAGCGATAACAGGGTCAGTCTCTTGTTGCTTGAAGGTGTCAAGTTGAGTTCCGGTGTATTGGCCTAAATTGTTCCAGATACTTTGTGCCACAAAAGCTTGCTCACTTTCAGGTAAGTAACCACTGCTTAACGATAGTTCACGAGTGGCATTGAAAAAATCACCTTGTTTCGTGAATAGGGAGGCGCGAAGTTGGTGGTAGCTTAGCCACTGCTCATCGGCAAGTTGCCACGATGGTCTGAAATTAAGTTGTGAGAGTGCTTCTTGGTGCTGATTTTGAGCAACAAGTAGTTCTGCACGAGCGAGTTGCCACTCGGCTTGCTGCATATCGGTTAAGGATTGACGAGCTAAACGCTTCATCAATAGCTCCGCATTAGTTGCGTCTCCAGCATCGATAGAGGCTTTCAGTGCCATGATTAGCCAATCATTTTGTAGGCTTCCTTGGCTGCTATCAGCACGCATCAGATAGGTCTGGATTGGCTGATTTGGGTCGAGGGTAATATCGACACTTGTTGGCGCCTTTGGAGCAGAAGAACACGCTGCCAATGTGACAGCAAGTGCTACAGGAGTCAGTAAGCGTGTTACACTGAGACGCTTGTGGTTTTTCATGGCCATGAGCTCTTTGTTAATTCCGTATAAAATTGTGTCTATATTAATCGTTGAAGTGATGGTAAACAAATGACAGATAACAAAACCTTACTAACTGAGGTTCCTACCCTTTATATCGTACCTACACCAATTGGCAATCTGGGCGATATTACTCAGCGAGCGATTGAAGTGCTATCTAATGTCGATCTTATTGCCGCAGAAGATACACGTCATACAGGTAAGTTGCTTTCTCACTTCAATATTCAAACTAAAACTTATGCTCTCCATGATCATAATGAACAGCAAAAAGCGCAAGTCTTAGTCGACAAATTGTTAGCTGGGCACTCAATTGCACTCGTTTCTGATGCCGGCACCCCATTAATTAGTGATCCAGGATACCATCTTGTCACGCAATGTCGTCAGGCGGGCGTTAAAGTTGTCCCACTGCCTGGGGCTTGCGCAGTGATTACTGCGCTCAGCGCATCGGGATTACCTTCTGACAGATTCAGCTTTGAAGGGTTCTTACCTGCGAAAAGCAAGGGACGAAAAGATAAGTTCCTAGAAATCGCCAAAGTAGAACGTACATGTGTATTCTACGAATCCCCTCACCGCATCCTAGATTCACTTGCGGATATGCTAGACATTTTGGGGCCTGAGCGAGAAGTTGTTCTTGCCCGTGAACTGACCAAAACCTTTGAGACTATTCAAGGCATGCCACTGGGTGAATTGGTGGAATGGGTTAAAGCTGATGAGAATCAGCAGCGTGGTGAAATTGCGCTGTTGATTCATGGTTACCGTTCGAGTGAAGAAGAGACTTTGCCAGAGGAAGCGACTCGCACACTGGCGATTTTGACCAAAGAGTTACCCCTTAAAAAAGCCGCAGCATTGGCCGCAGAAATATACAACCTGAAGAAAAATGCGCTGTATAAGTGGGGGTTGGAGAACTTGAGTTAAGAGTTGAGACATTGGAGTCGAGAATCAAGAAGAAGCCGCTTTAGCTCTAGCTTTCCATTGCTCGACTCTCGAAGGGCAGCGTTCTTAACTCGCGAAGCAACGTATTCTGTCTATTCCTTGACCACTTAACGCCTCGTTTGCATCATATTTGTGATCTCGCTAGACACTTCGTGGATTAGTCTATACAATCCGCCCTCGGAGCTGACTGGGTAGTCGCTGCTTTGTTGATGTCCTTCGGGAGACTGACGTTGAGGTCCCTTTGGGAGACTGACGTTGACGTCCTTCGGGAGACTGACAGAGGGGAGGAAAGTCCGGGCTTCATAGAGCAAGGTGCCAGGTAACGCCTGGGGGGCGCAAGCCTACGACAAGTGCAGCAGAGAGAAGACCGCCGATGGCCCTAGGGCACAGGTAAGGGTGAAAGGGTGCGGTAAGAGCGCACCGGACGACTAGTAATAGTTCGTAGCAGGGTAAACTCCACCTGAAGCAAGACCAAATAGGCCTCCACATTGCGTTGCTCGCGTAAGGAGGCGGGTAGGTTGCTCGAGCCAGTGAGCGATTGCTGGCCTAGACGAATGGCTACCGCCGCGCAAGCGGAACAGAACCCGGCTTATGTGTCGGCTCCACCTATTCGAGACCCATCGTAACTTTGTTGTTATGATGGGTTTTTTGCTTTTAATTGACCAAATTTATTTCCGAACCATTAAACTTGGCGCTAAATCACGAGTTCTCATGTGCTAATAGTGGCGATACGCCGCTAAATCAGTACACTGGAGAATCTGAATCCGTCAATGCGACAGCCACATGAGATAACTATGACCGAAGCATTTAAACACATATCCGTACTCCTGCATGAATCGATTGATGGCTTAGTAATAAAGCCTGACGGTATCTATATCGATGGTACATTCGGTCGTGGCGGTCATAGCCGTACGATATTGTCTCAGTTGGGCGAAAATGGTCGCCTTTACAGTATCGACCGTGACCCACAAGCTATCGCTGAAGCAAACAAAATTGACGATCCTCGTTTTACCATTATTCATGGTCCTTTCTCTGGTATGGCGGACTATGCCGAAGAGTATGGATTGGTTGGTAAAGTGGATGGTGTTCTGCTGGATTTGGGTGTTTCTTCTCCTCAACTTGATGACGCTGAGCGTGGTTTCAGCTTTATGAAAGATGGTCCGCTGGATATGCGAATGGATCCAACGTCTGGTATCCCTGTTTCACAATGGCTGCTGGAAGCTGACTTGGATGATATTACTTGGGTTATCCGCGAGTTTGGTGAAGATAAGCATGCGCGTCGCATTGCTAAAGCGATCGTTGCTTACCGTGAGAACGAAGAGAACGAGCCTCTGACGCGCACCAGTCAGCTAGCCAAATTGATTTCAGACGCAGCACCAAAAAGTTTTAAAGAGAAAAAGCATCCAGCCACACGTGCTTTCCAAGCCTTCCGTATTTACATCAACAGTGAGTTAGAAGAAATCGATACGGCGCTAAAAGGTGCAGCGAAGATTCTTGCGCCACAAGGTCGACTATCAGTGATTAGCTTCCACTCTCTGGAAGACCGCATGGTAAAACGCTTTATTCGTAAAGAGAGTAAAGGACCAGAAGTACCTCACGGTATTCCAATGACTGAAGAGCAGATCAAAGCTTTAGGCAGTGCGAACTTAAAAGCGGTTGGTAAGGCAATTAAACCGTCAAAACAAGAAGTTGAACACAATGCACGTTCACGCAGTTCAGTGCTACGTATTGCAGAAAAGCTATAACAAACCATGAGTAAGTCAACGCCCAATCTCGCTAAGCTGATTGCACTCGATCTTTTGAGTGTTGGTCGTGTACCGCTAATCTTCCTCTTGATGATTTTTGCTAGTGCGATGGGGGTGGTATTTACGACTCACCACACACGCCAAGCCATTACCGAAAAAGATCAGGCCTTAGTTGAACGTGAGAGGCTTGATAATGAATGGCGTAATTTGTTACTTGAAGAAACCGCATTAGCCGAGCACAGTCGCGTACAAGCCGTGGCAAAACAAGAGCTGGAAATGAAGCGTCCAGATTCCGATAAAGAAGTCATTATTAACCTCCCATGAGCAAGAAAGAAAAACACGCTGAGCCGAAAGCCGAGCCGCAGCCAACTCATCTTATCCGTTGGCGATTCTATGTAGTGCTATTTTTTGTTTTTTGTGCCTTTGCAGCACTTGCTGGTCGTATCGCTTATATCCAAATTATTGAACCTGATAACTTGATCAAGCAAGGGGATTTACGTTCGGTTCGAGCCAAAACGCTGCATTCAGCTCGCGGCATCATTTCTGATCGCAATGGTGAACCTTTAGCGGTAAGTGTGCCTGTTGAGGCGGTTTGGGCTGATCCAGTGGCCATTTTCAAAGCCGGTGGTCTAGATGATATAAACCGTTGGTATGCACTCGCTGACGTGTTAGGCGTTAAGCGTCAAAGCCTGATCGATAAGATTAATGACAACAAAGACCGTCGCTTTATCTATCTTCAGCGTCAGGTTAGTCCAGCAATGGCGCACTACATTCGCGAATTGAAACTTTCAGGCATCGGACTAAAGGCTGAGTCAAGACGTTACTATCCAGCAGGTGAGGTAAGTGCCCACTTAGTGGGGGTGACTGGGATTGATGGTCATGGTCTTGAAGGTGTTGAGCGCAGCTATGACAAATGGCTGACTGGTGAAGCCGGCAAACGGATTATTCGTAAAGACCGTTATGGACGCGTGGTAGAAAACATCTCTTTGGAAGAACGTGAAGAAGGCAAGCCGTTAGAGCTGACGATTGATCAACGTATTCAAGCGATCGCGTTCCGAGCCATTAAGCAGGCAGTTGCTGACTATCGTGCAACCTCGGGTTCTGCCGTTATCCTTGATGTGAAAACGGGAGCCGTCTTGGCGATGGTGAATGCGCCGTCTTACAACCCAAATAATCGCTCAGACCTTCAGTCTGCCAAAATGCGTAACCGAGTGATTACCGATGCGTTTGAACCTGGTTCAACGGTGAAACCTTTTGTTGTTTTGGCGGCTTTAGAGAACGGTGTTGCCGATGACAAAACGGTGATTGATACCGGTGACGGCATCATGCAAATTGGCGGAAGCCGTGTCCGTGATACCTCAAAAGTCGGTAAGGCTGACTTAACCACCATTCTTAAAAAGTCGAGTAATATCGGGGTGGCTAAACTGGCGTTAGAAATGCCACTTGAAGCCTTGTTAGGTATGTATAGTTCGGTGGGTTTTGGTGAAGTGTCAGGGCTCAACCTAGTTGGTGAAACACAGGGGATTTTCCCTAATCGTCGTCGCTGGTCAAAATTTGAAATCGCGACTTTATCATTCGGTTATGGTCTCACTATCACGCCTCTTCAATTAGCCCATGCTTATGCCACGTTGGGTAATTTAGGTCTGTATCAGCCCATTCATATCATCGAGAACAATCAGCAAGATCTGTCAAAACAAGTTATCGATAGAGAAAATGCTCGAAAAGTACTGGCGATGCTAGAAACGGTCACACAGCCTGGCGGTACTGCGACGAAAGCAGCCGTACCTGGTTACCGAGTTGCCGCAAAAACAGGTACTTCACGTAAAGCGATAGCGGGCGGTTATGGTGATGAATATTTTGCCTATACCGCGGGCGTAGCGCCAGCCAGCGATCCAAGAGTCGCTTTGGTTGTGGTGGTCAATGAACCACAAGGTGATAACTACTACGGTGGTTCTGTAGCGGGCCCCGTCTTTGCTGAAATATTAAAAGGGACGTTACAGATATTGAATGTAGCGCCTGACGAAAACAAATTTAAACAAGATTAAGTGAGTTTGATATGTCCAAGGAACTGACCTTAGCCGCCTTACTTTCCCCGTGGTTGGATATTTCTGCTGAAGATAGTGCCAGTATAGTCGTGCAACGACTAGAACTCGATAGCCGCAAAGTCACTCAAGGCACGACGTTTGTTGCGATTAAAGGTCATGCCGTTGATGGTCGACGTTTTATCCCTTCAGCAATAGAGCAGGGCGCAAACGCGGTGATTGCTGAGGCGTGTGAGTTGCATCCTCATGGTGAGGTAACGAATGTCTCTGGAGTGAGTGTTGTCTATATCAACCAACTCAATCAGCATCTATCCGCTCTCGCTAGCCAACTTTATCCGCTGGCCAAGAACAAGCTCATTGGCGTAACGGGAACGAATGGTAAAACCACGATTACCCAGATTATGGCGCAGTGGCTTGATCTTGTCGGCCAGAAAGCAGCCGTTATGGGTACTACGGGCAATGGTTTTCTCTCTGACCTGCAACCCGTAGCGAACACGACAGGCAATGCGATAGAAATTCAGCAAACTCTGTATCGATTAGAAGAGCAGGGGGCGCGATACTCCGCGTTGGAAGTTTCTTCACATGGCTTGGTTCAAGGGCGCGTTAAAACTCTACCGTTTGAAGTCGGCGTGTTTTCCAATCTTAGTCGTGATCACCTCGATTATCATGGCACGATGGAAGAGTATGCCGAGGCAAAGTTTTCGCTATTTAGCCAACATCAGTGCAAAGCGGCGGTGATTAACGTTGATGATGAAGTCGGGGCTTGTTGGATTCAACGCCTAGATTCGGCCATTGCGGTTTCTCTTCAGCCAACGGATTACCCAAATGCAGTATGGGCTCAAAGTGTAAGTTATAGCGAAGCAGGAATAACGTTATCCATTGATGGGATGTTTGGGCGTGGAGAATTTACGGTCGCACTTATCGGTGAGTTCAATGCAAGTAATGTCTTAGTGGCATTAACCGCACTACTCGCACTTGGTATCGACAAACAAGCGTTGTTTGATGTGGCTGGTTCCTTAAAACCAGTACTCGGTCGAATGGAGCTATTTACAGCAAATGGCAAAGCGAAAGTTGTGGTCGATTATGCCCACACCCCAGATGCATTAGAAAAAGCATTACAAGCGCTTCGTGTTCATTGCCATGGCAAGCTATGGGCAATCTTTGGTTGTGGTGGTGATCGTGATAAGGGTAAGCGTCCAATGATGGCTGCGATTGGTGAAAGTCTGGCTGACAAAGTGATATTGACCGATGATAACCCACGTAGTGAATCTCCGGCAGCAATCGTAGAGGACATGCTGGAAGGAATGCAGAATCCCCAACAAGCCATTATTGAGCACAATCGATTTAATGCGCTCAAGCATGCCCTCGCTCATAGCAGTGAGTTGGACATTATCTTACTTGCTGGCAAAGGGCATGAAGATTATCAAGTGATGGCGGACAAAACTATCCAATATTCAGACCGAGAGTCTGCGCTACAACTTTTGGAGGTGTCGTTATGATTACCTTGATGTTAAGCCAAATCGCACAAGCATTAGACGCTGAGCTAATTGGTAATGACACGGCAATAGAATCTGTATCAACGGATACACGAGTGATTGAAACTGGTGCTCTTTTTGTTGCACTGGTTGGCGAACGTTTTGATGCCCATGACTTCGTTGCACAAGCGGTTGAGTCAGGTGCTGGTGCTCTGTTGGTCAGTAGAGTCGTGGACAGTGATGTCCCGCAACTGTTGGTCAAAGATACTAAACTGGCTTTGGGTCAGCTTGGTTCACTGGTTCATCATGCTTGTCAGACCCCTACTGTTGCGATCACGGGCAGTGCTGGCAAAACAACCGTTAAAGAGATGGTTGCGAGCATTATGGCGCAGCGAGGACGAGTTTTGTTTACCGCTGGGAATTTCAATAACGACATCGGTGTTCCACTAACATTGCTGCGTTCAACGCCTGAAGATGACTATGCCGTTATTGAGATGGGCGCGAACCACATCGGAGAAATTGCTTACACGACCAATCTGGTCAAAGCAGACGTTGCGTTAGTCAATAATGTTGCTGCGGCGCACTTAGAAGGTTTTGGCTCTCTTGATGGCGTAAAACAAGCGAAAGGTGAAATCTATCAGGGATTAAAACCTGGCTCGGTCGCGATTATCAATTTAGACAGTCATGGTGGAGATTATTGGCAAGATGTTCTCGCTGACAAACAGGTAAAAAGTTTTTCAGTTGTTGATTCAGATGCCGATTACTTTGCCAAAGAGATCGGTCTCAATGCGTGTGGTGAAGCCAGTTTTACTCTGGTTTCACCGTTTGGCGAGATTGCAGTCAAACTTGGCATTGTTGGTCAACACAACGTTGCTAACGCATTGGCGGCGGCAGCATTGGCGTTAGAACTTGGCGCCAATCTAGAAATGGTACAAACCGGCTTGGCTCATTTAAGCAAGGTTAAAGGTCGAGTTGAGGTAATTGAACTCAACGACAAGATCAAGCTTATTGACGATAGTTATAATGCCAGCGTACCCGCGATGAAAGCCGCGGCGGATCTGTTGGCGAGCTTCAAGGGAATTCGTTGGTTAATTTTGGGTAATATGGCTGAGTTAGGCGATGAAAGTCTTGCACTTCACCGTCAAGTCGGAGAACATGCAGCCCCATTCGAATTCGAACACGTGCTCACATATGGCGCTGATGCAAAAGCGATCAGCAATGAGTGTGATGGTCTTCATTTTGATAGCCATCAGAGCATGATTGATTATATTAAACAGCAGATAGTACAGCATCAAGAACCACAAACACTGCTAGTCAAAGGGGCAAATAGTGCTGGAATGAGTAAAGTCGCTACTGCTGTCAAGGAGATGTATACATGATTATTTGGCTCGCGGAGCTACTACAGCCATACTTTTCATTCTTCCGATTATTTGAGTACCTGTCGTTTCGTGCGATTGTGAGTGTACTTACCGCGTTAGGCATTTCATTGTGGATGGGACCAATCATGATCCGCCGTTTGCAGTTATTGCAGATCGGTCAGGTAGTTCGAAATGAAGGTCCTGAGTCTCACTTCAGTAAACGCGGTACGCCTACAATGGGTGGGATAATGATTCTGACGTCCATTGTAACGACGGTTCTGTTATGGACGGATCTCTCAAACCCTTATGTATGGTCAGTTCTGGCCGTTCTTATTGGTTACGGTGCAGTCGGGTTTGTTGATGACTACCGCAAGGTGGTACGTAAAAACACCGATGGTTTGATTGCTCGCTGGAAGTACTTTTGGCAGTCTGCCATTGCGCTGGTTGTCGCTTTCGCGCTATACGCTCATGGTAAAGACACCGCGGCCACTCAGCTAGTGGTACCGTTTTTCAAAGAGATCATGCCTCAACTTGGCTTGATGTACATTGTACTGACTTACTTCGTTATTGTCGGCACCAGTAATGCGGTGAACTTGACCGATGGCCTGGATGGCCTAGCGATTATGCCAACGGTATTAGTTTCAGCTGGTTTTGCGGCTATTGCTTGGGCGACGGGCAACGTCAACTTTGCTAATTACCTACATATTCCATACATTCCGCAAGCGTCGGAGCTAGTGGTCGTTTGTACCGCAATAGTGGGCGCAGGACTTGGTTTCCTATGGTTCAACACTTACCCAGCACAAGTGTTTATGGGTGATGTGGGCTCACTCGCCTTAGGTGGTGCGCTTGGTACCATTGCCGTGTTGGTTCGTCAGGAGTTTGTTTTAGTGATTATGGGGGGTGTTTTTGTAATGGAAACGCTTTCTGTAATCTTACAGGTCGGTTCCTATAAGTTGCGTGGTCAACGTATTTTCCGTATGGCACCAATTCACCATCATTACGAGCTAAAAGGTTGGCCTGAACCACGAGTGATCGTTCGTTTCTGGATCATCTCTATTGTGCTTGTTCTTGTCGGTTTAGCGACGCTTAAAGTTCGATAAGGAAGTTCACACCATGACCACGGATCGTTGGCAAGGTATTGAGAAAGTCGTTGTTGTAGGGCTCGGTATCACCGGGCTCTCTGTCGTTAAGTACTTAACCTCATTACAGAAAACGCTAGATGTTCGCGTTATCGATACGCGTGAAAACCCACCGGGCAGTGAAGCCTTACCGCAGGGGATTGCTCTACATAGTGGAAGTTGGAATCTGAACTGGCTACTTGAAGCTGATCTGGTTGTGACTAATCCCGGAATTGCTTTAGCGACGCCCGAAATTCAGCAGGTGCTCGCCAAGAGTATCCCTGTTGTTGGCGATATTGAGCTGTTTGCGTGGCAAGTCGATAAACCAGTGATCGCCATTACTGGCTCAAATGGTAAGAGTACCGTCACAGATTGGACGGGGCAGGTTGCTAAAGCGGCCGGTCTTACAGTCGGTGTTGGCGGCAACATTGGTGTGCCTGCGTTAGATCTTCTTGCGTTGGATGCGGACTTATATGTTCTAGAATTGTCCAGCTTCCAGTTAGAAACGACGCGCTCATTAGCGCCAAAAGCGGCGGCGTTTTTGAATCTATCTGAAGACCATATGGATCGTTACCAAGGTATGGAAGATTATCGCCAAGCGAAGTTGCGCATCTTTGAGCATGCTGAAGCTTGTGTGGTCAATGCTGACGATAAACAAACCTACCCAGACCATGATGGGCATAACCTGATCGAGTTTAGTCTGGTTGAGCCAACCCAGTTTGCCGTTACTGCGCAGCATGGTATCGAGTATATTTCAGTCAATGGCACGCTTATTTGTCCTACATCGGAACTCTCACTTGTTGGTCGTCATAATGTTGCCAACGCATTAGTGGTATTAGCCTTGTTAGCGCAAGTCGGCGTTGATATCGAAAAAGGCTTAGCTGCGTTGAAATCTTACCGCGGTTTGACACATCGCTGCCAAGTGGTTGCCGATAATCGTGGTGTTAAGTGGGTCAATGATTCGAAAGCGACGAATGTCGCCAGCACTATGGCAGCCTTGGCGGGTCTTGAGCTGGAAGGCACCCTGTATCTTTTAGTGGGTGGTGTCGGTAAAGGTGCTGATTTCTCCCAGTTAGAACCGATACTCAAGCCTTTGAAGCTGCAATTGTGCTGTTTTGGTGAGGACGGTGACCAGTTTATGCCGCTCCACGCAAGCGCTCAGCGTTTTGACGATATGGAAGAGATCATTCAGTGGTTAGCACCCAATGTGATTGCCGGAGATATGGTATTACTTTCTCCAGCCTGTGCCAGCTTTGACCAGTTCAGTAATTTTATGGCTCGTGGAGATGCATTCACCGAGCTAGCGAAAGCTTACGCATAAATAACGTAGGGAACTATGCAAATTCGAAACGTTTTTGGCAGCATCAAACGTTGGGTGACTACATCGTCACCCGAAGCCCTGTATGACCGACAGTTAGTATGGATCTCTTTGGGGTTGATGCTGACTGGGTTGGTGATGGTGACCTCTGCTTCGTTTCCAATCAGTTCTCGGTTAACTGACCAACCTTTTCACTTTATGTTTCGCCACGCTATTTTTTTGGTGCTGGCCATCTCCACCTCGGCCGTTATCCTTCAAGTCCCGATCAAGCGTTGGTTAGAGTTCAGTACTTGGCTTTTGTTGCTTTCAATCGGACTACTCATCGTCGTGCTCGTTGCGGGTAAATCGGTGAACGGTGCTTCGCGATGGATTCCATTAGGCTTGTTTAACTTACAGCCAGCAGAAGTCGCCAAACTGTCGTTGTTCATCTTCATGTCTGGTTATTTAGTGCGAAAGAGTGAAGAAGTTCGGTCCAGCTTTTTCGGCGGTTTTATCAAGCCGATTATTGTCTTTGCAACGCTGGCGAGTTTACTGTTGCTCCAGCCTGACTTAGGGACCGTCATCGTGATGTTGGTTACTCTGTTTGGTATGTTGTTTATTGCTGGAGCCAAGCTGACTCAGTTTCTCGCTTTAATGGTCGTAGGCTTGGTTGCGGTTGCAACGCTTATCTATATCGAACCTTACCGGATGCGCCGTGTTACCTCTTTCATGGATCCGTGGGATGACCCATTTGGTAGTGGATATCAGTTAACTCAATCTTTGATGGCATTTGGCCGTGGCGAGTGGTTCGGCCAAGGGTTAGGCAACTCAATTCAAAAATTGGAATATCTACCAGAAGCGCATACTGACTTTGTCTTCGCCGTGCTAGCCGAAGAGTTAGGTTATGTGGGGGTTGTACTGGTATTGATGCTGATTTTTAGTTTGGTGTTAAAAGCGATTTATATTGGTCGTAAGGCATTTGAAAACAACCAACTCTTTGGTGGCTATTTAGCATTTGGTATCGGGATTTGGTTTGCTTTCCAAACTCTAGTCAACGTCGGTGCTGCTGCAGGTATGGTACCCACCAAAGGTTTGACGTTACCTCTGATCAGTTATGGTGGTTCGAGTTTGATCGTCATGGCTGTTGCCGTTTCCATTTTACTGCGTATTGATTATGAGTGCCGATTGGGTAGTGCAGAAAAACAAGAACAAAAGTTAAATACAGATGAAAACGAATAAAAGATTAATGGTTATGGCTGGCGGGACAGGTGGCCATGTTTTCCCAGGACTTGCCGTTGCGAAAAAGCTTCAGTCGCAAGGTTGGGATATTCGCTGGTTGGGTACTGCTGATCGTATGGAAGCGGATTTGGTGCCGAAACACGGTATCGAGATCGATTTTATCAAAGTAAAAGGTCTACGCGGTCAAGGCATTGGCCGATTAATTGCCGCACCATTGCAGATTATCAATGCTGTGTTTCAGGCGAGAGCTCATATGAAGCGTTGGAAGCCAGATGCAGTTCTTGGTATGGGTGGCTACGTAAGTGGACCGGGCGGAATCGCTGCATGGTCACTTGGTATCCCTATTGTTTTGCATGAACAAAACGCTGTTGCGGGCCTGACAAATCAATGGCTATCTAAGATAGCTCGTCAGGTTTTTCAGGCTTTCCCAGGGGCTTTCCCAGCGGCTCCAGTTGTTGGTAACCCTGTGCGTGAAGATGTGGTGACCATTGAACCGCCAACTAGCCGGATGAGTCAGCGTGATGGTGATATCAGAATTTTGGTTATGGGAGGCAGCCAAGGTGCTCAGATCCTTAACCGAACGTTACCTGAAGTGATGGCTAAGCTTGGCAGTGGCTATCAGATTCGCCACCAGGCTGGTAAAAACAACCAGCAGGAAGTGGCGCAAGCATACGCCGAGCATCAAGTCGAGAGCGCGGAAGTGCTCGAGTTTATCGATGATGTAGCCGCGGCTTATCAATGGGCTGATCTACTTGTGTGTCGCTCAGGTGCGCTGACCGTATCTGAAGTATCCGCTGCGGGTGTCGGGGCTATCTTTATCCCGTTTATGCATAAAGATAGACAGCAGGCCTTGAATGCTGACCATTTGGTAGAGTGTGGTGCAGCAAAAATGATTGAGCAGGGTGAACTCACCGTAGAGAAACTTGCGAACGAAATTCAACAGCTAGATCGCGCGGCTTTGCTTGATATGGCAAAGAAAGCACGAGACGCTGCTAAGTTAGATGCAGATAGTGTGGTCTCTGAAGCCATTATTGCACTGACGAAATAACGAGAAAGAATCATGACAGTTAAACATACTCAAGATTTGGCTCAGATTAGAGCTATGGTGCCAGAGATGCGCCGCGTAAAATGCATTCACTTCATCGGTATTGGTGGTGCAGGTATGAGCGGTATTGCCGAAGTATTACTGAATGAAGGATATCAAATTTCTGGATCAGATATTGCGGCTAATGTGACGATAGAACGTCTGATTAAGAAAGGCGCGACAGTATTTATTGGTCATGCAAAAGAAAATGTTTCAGAGGCGAGTGTTGTCGTTGTTTCAACCGCCATCAATGAAGAAAACCCAGAGATAATAGCGGCGCGCGCAGCACGTATTCCGGTCGTTCGTCGTGCTGAAATGCTTGCTGAGTTAATGCGCTTCCGCCACGGCATTGCGGTTGCTGGTACACATGGTAAAACCACAACCACTGCACTTGTCACACAAATTTACTCAGAAGCTGGCTTAGATCCAACGTTCGTTAATGGCGGTCTTGTTAAGAGTGTGGGAACTAATGCTCGTCTCGGTTCGAGCCGTATCTTAATTGCAGAAGCGGATGAAAGTGATGCTTCATTCCTACACCTTCAGCCAATGGTCAGCATCGTCACCAATATCGAAGCTGATCATATGGATACCTATGGTGGTGATTTTGAGACTCTAAAGCAGACATTTATCGATTTTCTTCACAACCTTCCATTTTACGGTCAAGCGATCGTATGCATTGATGATCCTGTTGTACGAGAATTGGTTCCAATCATTAGCCGTCAGGTGATCACCTATGGTTTCTCTGAGGATGCGGATGTACGCATTACTCATTACCGACAAGAAGGGCAACAAGGCAAATTCACCGTTGCTCGCCATGGTAAACCGGATTTAGATATTACTCTCAATATTCCTGGTAGGCACAACGCACTGAATGCGTCTGCGGCAATCGCGGTTGCTACTGAGGATGACATTAGTGATGAGGCCGTTCTAAAAGCCATGGCCGGAACTCAAGGTACAGGACGCAGATTTGAACACCTTGGTGAGTTCAATACCGGTAATGGTCAGGCCATGCTGGTCGATGATTATGGACATCATCCAACGGAAGTTGATGTGACCATTCAAGCTGCACGCAATGGTTGGCAGGATAAACGTCTCGTTATGATTTTTCAGCCTCACCGTTATAGCCGAACACGAGATCTTTACGATGATTTCGCCAATGTACTCGAACAAGTTGATGTTCTGATCATGTTGGATGTTTATTCTGCAGGTGAGAAACCTATCTCGGGAGCCGATGGACGCTCTTTATGTAGGACTATTCGTAGTCGCGGTAAGATTGATCCGATTTTTGTTCCAGATAGCAAGGCGTTACCTTCAGTTCTCGCTAATGTTTTACAAGATGGTGACTTAGTACTAACTCAAGGTGCGGGTGATGTTGGTAAGGTAGCGAAACAGCTCGAAGCTCTTGAGTTAAATGTCGACAAGATGTCTCAAGCTTGATTTAAACATTGAATTTTGACTAATTGCGTCACTTATTCCGTTTTAAGTGGCGATTTCTTAATATCAGTGTTTGATACTTTCTATGACGCCAGTATAATCTGAAGGTTAAAGTAAGTGCTTTTGCCTCTATATACGAATTGAGATAGGGAAAATAAGCGAGCTAATTGGCAAGGACTATGGACTTTGATTAAAAGTGCTTTTAATGAAGGCCGTCGTTTAACCTCTAAACCACTAGTTAAAGAACACGCTCTAGGTGGCGCATTCTTGCTGGTGGTATTGTTGTTAATAGGCTCTCTCCTTTACTCTACGATCTCTTGGATGTGGGATGACCAGCGTCTTCCGCTATCTAAGATCGTGCTCCAGGGTGAATTACATTACGTTTCAGCAGCTGATGTACAGCGAGCATTTGCTCAGCTTGATCATGTTGGAACGTTTATGTCGCAGGATATTAACGTGCTACAAAATATGGCCGAGTCTATCCCCTGGGTATCACATGCCTCAATTCGTAAACAATGGCCTGACACGGTTAAAGTCTTTCTTACTGAGTTTCATGCAGAGGCTATCTGGAATGGCAATGCACTACTCAATGAAGATGGGCAAGTTTTCGACGGTGACATAGCCAAATTGGATGAAGAGCGAGTAAAACTTTATGGACCGCAAAACAGTAGCGAAGAAGTGTTGCGAGTGTGGCGTGAGATCAGTCCAAAGTTTCAGTCACTTAACTTAACGATTACTTCCTTGGTGTTGAATGAACGCCGAGCTTGGCAGATTATCCTAGATAACGGAATTCGCCTCGAGCTAGGCAAAGAGTCACTACAGGAACGGATAGAGCGCTTTGTTTCGCTTTATCAGAATTTGGGTAGCGATGCTCAGCGAGTAAGCTACATCGACCTCAGGTATGATACGGGAGCCTCAATTGGATGGTTCCCAGAACAAGAGTTAGAGCAAGAGAATACAGATGACTAAGACCGCTGATGACAGCATTATTGTTGGTCTTGATATAGGCACTGCAACCGTATCGGCTCTCGTGGGTGAAGTATTGCCTGATGGTCAAATCAATATTATTGGCGCAGGCAGCAGTCCTTCCCGCGGGATGGATAAAGGTGGCGTGAATGACCTTGAATCGGTTGTAAAATCGGTTCAGCGAGCGGTCGATCAAGCAGAGCTGATGGCAGAATGCGATATCACGAATGTGTTTATCTCCCTTTCAGGGCGTCACATTGCTAGCCGAATTGAGAAAGGCATGGGAACCATTTCGGATGAAGAGGTCTCTCAAGAAGATATGGATCGTGCGATTCATACTGCCAAATCAATTAAGATTGGTGACGAACAGCGCATTCTGCACGTTATCCCTCAAGAATTTACGATTGACTATCAAGAAGGGATAAAAAATCCGCTAGGTTTATCAGGAGTGCGCATGGAAGTTAGCGTGCACCTGATCTCTTGTCACAATGATATGGCGAGAAATATCATAAAAGCAGTCGAGCGTTGTGGACTCAAAGTTGAGCATCTGGTTTATTCAGGGTTAGCAGCGAGTAATGCTGTGATCACTGAAGATGAACGAGAGCTTGGTGTTTGTGTTGTAGACATCGGTGCTGGTACGATGGATGTATCCATTTGGACTGGCGGCGCATTGCGTCATACCGAAGTGTTTTCATACGCTGGCAATGCAGTGACAAGTGATATCGCTTTTGCCTTCGGTACCCCAGTTAGTGATGCTGAAGAAATTAAAGTGAAATATGGCTGTGCTCTAAGTGAGTTAGTCAGTAAAGATGATACAGTTAACGTTCCAAGTGTAGGCGGACGCCCATCACGTAGTTTACAAAGACAGACTTTGTCTGAAGTGATTGAGCCTCGTTATACTGAGTTGATGGGACTGGTTAACCAAACTATCGATACCGTACAAGAAAAACTGCGCGAAGAAGGGATTAAACATCACCTAGCCGCAGGAGTGGTGCTCACAGGAGGAGCGTCACAGATTGAAGGTTTGGTAGAATGTGCGGAACGTGTATTCCGCAACCAAGTTAGAGTCGGCAAACCCTTAGAGGTGAGTGGCTTAACTGATTACGTTAAAGAGCCGTATCATTCTACGGCAGTTGGTTTACTTCATTACGCAAGAGATGCACGAGTAAATGATGATACTGAGTATAACGAGCCCTCTCGTGCCTCTGTAACGGGTTTATTTGGTCGTTTGCGTAATTGGATACAAAAAGAGTTTTAACCTGAGCAGCAGGAAAAACGGAGATAACACATGTTTGAACCGATGATGGAAATGTCTGACGATGCAGTAATTAAAGTCGTTGGGGTTGGTGGCGGTGGCGGTAACGCCGTTGAACACATGGTACGTGAATCCATCGAAGGTGTTGAGTTTATTAGTATTAATACTGATGCTCAGGCACTTCGTAAAACCAGCGTGAATAGCGTTATTCAGATTGGTGGTGATATCACAAAAGGACTTGGCGCAGGTGCAAACCCACAAGTTGGGCGTGACGCAGCTCTCGAAGATCGTGATCGAATTAAAGAAGAGCTGAGTGGTGCCGATATGGTATTTATCGCAGCTGGCATGGGTGGTGGTACTGGTACAGGTGCAGCCCCAGTAATTGCAGAAGTAGCAAGAGAGCTCAATATCTTGACTGTTGCTGTAGTGACTAAGCCATTTAGCTTTGAAGGCAAGAAACGCCTAGCGTTTGCTGAACAAGGTATTGAAGAGCTTTCTAAACATGTGGATTCATTAATCACGATTCCTAATGAAAAGCTTCTCAAAGTACTTGGTCGTGGTATTACACTACTTGAAGCCTTTGCGAGTGCTAACGATGTATTGAAGAATGCAGTACAGGGTATTGCAGAGCTGATTACTCGTCCTGGCATGATTAACGTCGACTTTGCTGACGTACGTACAGTTATGTCGGAAATGGGTCATGCGATGATGGGTAGCGGTGTTGCAAAAGGTGAAGACCGTGCAGAAGAAGCGGCTGAAATGGCGATTTCAAGCCCGCTGCTTGAAGATATCGATCTTGCTGGCGCACGTGGTGTACTTGTGAACATCACTGCGGGTCTAGATATGCGTCTAGACGAGTTTGAAACTGTAGGTAATACAGTAAAAGCTTTCGCATCAGATAACGCTACGGTTGTTATCGGTACTTCACTTGATCCTGATATGGCAGATGAAATTCGTGTAACAGTTGTTGCTACGGGTATTGGTAACGAGAAGAAACCTGACATCACGCTAGTTGCGGGCGGTAAGGCGAAAGTTGCGCCAGTTGCTCAGCCACAGACTCAACCACAAGCGGTGACATCTCAGCATGCAACCGTCAATAAAGTGGAAGAGAAAACGGCATCAACTTTGCAAGACAAGCCACAGGTAACTCCTCAGCCAACGACATCTGCGTCGTCTGGTTCGAGTGCAAGCCAAAGTGCAGCGCCGAAAGCGGACAAAGAAAGCGGCTACTTAGATATTCCAGCCTTCTTACGTCGTCAAGCTGACTAATACAATCGCAATTTGACACTGTTCAATTTTGTGGTAGCATGCACGGTCAATATCACCATTGACCGTGATTTGTAGCATTTTTACTGAGGCAAAGTAGATGATCAGACAACGTACTCTGAAAGAAATAGTGAAAACAACTGGTGTGGGTCTCCACTCTGGTCGTAAAGTCACACTTACTCTTCGCCCAGCAGCTGCAAATACAGGCATTATTTACCGCCGTACCGATGTAAATCCACCGGTTGATTTTCCTGCGGATCCACAATCTGTTCGCGATACAATGCTATGTACAGCGCTGGTGAATGATCAAGGTGTACGTATCTCTACAGTAGAGCACTTAAATGCGGCTCTGGCTGGTATGGGCATTGACAACATCGTTGTTGAAGTCGATGCGCCAGAAATTCCAATTATGGATGGCAGTGCAAGCCCGTTCGTATTCTTATTGCAACAGGCTGGTATTGAAGAGCAAAACGCGGCGAAACGCTTTATTCGCATTAAAAAGCCAGTACGTTTTGAAGATGGCGATAAGTGGGCTGAGTTTGTTCCTTTCAATGGCTTCCGCATGGATTTCGAAATCGAGTTTAATCACCCAGCGATTGATGCAGATGAGCAACACTTGTTGTTTGACTTCTCTTCTCAAGGCTTCGTGAAAGAAATCTCTCGTGCGCGTACGTTTGGTTTCATGCGCGATATTGAATACCTTCAATCACAGAACCTAGCTCTAGGTGGTAGCTTCGATAACGCTATCGTGCTTGATGAGTACCGTATCTTGAATGAAGAAGGCCTTCGTTTCGAAAATGAGTTTGTGACGCATAAAGTTCTTGATGCAATTGGTGATCTTTACATGTGTGGTCATCCAATTATTGGTGAGTTCCGTGCGTTCAAATCAGGCCATGGTCTAAACAACCAGCTACTTCGTTCAGTACTTGCTGATCAAGAAGCGTGGGAGTGGGTGACTTTCGAAGAAGAATCAACGTCTCCGGTAGCATTTGCCGAGCCAAATGTAGTATTGGCATAAGTAGATTGAATTAAAAAAGCCAGACGAGAGTCTGGCTTTTTTATGCCTACAATAAAACTAATCTTTGTTAGCAAGCTTCGCTAAGCTTTCCAAACGAGCCTTAACTTTAGGTGATGCACCACTGGCAATCATTTCTAAGTACTGAGCGGCTGTTTCAGAAATAGGGTCGCGAGGCTTAGAGCTCTCTTTTTTCTCTTCACGACTTCGATAAAGATCTGGGTTGATCTGCACCGTTACACCAATGAGGCGAGCAAAACCTTTTGCTCGTAATTGATTAAGGATATGCAAACGCTCATAGTCGATCTTCATTTTGATCGCTGCACTGGCCACTTCGAGGATCAGTTGATTATCGCGAATGTTTGCCACCCGGCAATGATCTTCCGCGCCTCTGGGCAGAATTACCTTTAATTCTTTGTTGATTGTCATGATCTCTTTTGCGTGCTGTTGGAGCTGCGAAAGTCGTGAATCGGCAATGATCTCGTCACCTAACGTTGGGCGATGGTCTCTCATAATGAGCCTCAAGTTCCATAGTCAGCCCTATTTTAGTCAAAGGATTGGTATGAAGATAGGGCAGATAACGAATAAACTTCCATCATATAACGTCAAAAAATAAAGAATGCTTCAAACAAATCACCTTGTTATTGGTTGTCGGAGGCAAAATTTCATAAACTATGCGCCACTTATAGTGATATAAGCCTTGAAATCTAGAGTTCTCATCTCAATATCTGAGTTACGTGATTTATCTCAGTATTCTTAGTAAAAAACTGTTAGAGACTGAAGGCATTGAAATAGATCGGGCCCGATCTAAATAAAGAGAGATTCATAGCAAATGATAACTAAGCTACTGACAAAGGTAATTGGCAGTCGCAATGACAGAACACTGCGACGCCTGAGAAAAATTGTAAAAGAGATTAATAATTACGAACCAACGTTTGAAGCTCTATCTGACGAAGAGTTAAAAGCTAAAACGGTTGAGTTCCGTCAGCGTTTAGAACAGGGTGAAACGTTAGATAAATTACTACCAGAAGCTTTTGCAACGGTACGTGAAGCATCTAAGCGTGTTTATGGCATGCGCCATTTCGACGTTCAGCTTATCGGTGGTATGGTACTGAACGCAGGCCAAATCGCAGAAATGCGTACAGGTGAAGGTAAAACATTAACAGCAACCTTGCCTGCCTACTTAAATGCCCTTCCTGGTAAAGGTGTCCATGTTGTTACGGTGAATGACTATCTAGCCAAACGTGATGCAGAAACAAACCGTCCTTTATTTGAATTCCTAGGTATGACTGTTGGTGTGAACGTGCCTAACATGGCGCCACCAGAGAAGAAGCAAGCTTATCTAGCCGATATTCTGTACGGCACAAACAACGAATTTGGTTTCGACTACTTACGCGATAATATGGCTTTCCGTGCCGAAGACCGCGTACAGCGTGAACGCTTCTTTGCTGTTGTCGATGAGGTGGACTCGATTCTGATTGATGAAGCGCGTACGCCGCTGATCATTTCAGGCCCTGCTGAAGATAGCTCAGAGCTCTACACTCGCATTAATACCCTGATCCCACATCTACAAAAACAAGATAAAGAAGATTCAGAAGAGTACCGCGGTGACGGTCACTACACTGTAGATGAGAAGTCTAAGCAAGTTCACTTGACTGAAACGGGTCAAGAATTTGTGGAAGAGCTAATGATTAAAAATGGACTGATGGAAGAGGGTGACACACTTTATTCACCAACCAATATCAGTCTACTACATCACGTGAATGCAGCTCTGCGCGCTCACGTATTGTTTGAGAAAAACGTCGATTATATCGTTACCGAAGATGGTGAAGTGGTTATTGTTGACGAACACACTGGCCGTACAATGCCGGGACGTCGTTGGTCAGAAGGGCTACACCAAGCGGTAGAAGCAAAAGAAGGCGTGAAGATCCAGAATGAAAACCAGACTCTGGCATCGATCACTTTCCAGAACTATTTCCGTCTATACGAAAAACTGTCAGGTATGACAGGTACCGCAGATACAGAAGCGTTCGAATTCCAGTCTATCTATGGTCTTGAAACAGTTGTTATTCCAACGAACAAGCCAATGATTCGTAACGATATGCCAGATGTGGTTTATCGTACCGAAGCTGAAAAATTCAACGCGATCATCGAAGACATTAAAGAACGTGTTGAGAAAGGTCAGCCATCTCTAGTGGGTACGGTTTCGATTGAAAAATCTGAGCTTCTTTCTAATGCATTGAAGAAAGCCAAAATCAAGCACAATGTTCTTAACGCCAAGTTCCACGAGCGAGAAGCTGAGATCGTTGCAGAAGCAGGTATTCCTGGCGCGGTCACTATCGCTACTAACATGGCTGGTCGTGGTACCGACATCGTGTTGGGTGGTAGCTGGCAAGCGAAAGTGGAGGCATTGCAAAATCCTTCACAAGAGCAGATTGATGCAATTAAAGCTGAATGGAAAGTGGTTCACGACCAAGTTCTGCAAGCGGGTGGTTTGCATATTATTGGTACAGAGCGTCATGAATCTCGCCGTATCGACAACCAGTTACGTGGTCGTTCTGGTCGTCAAGGTGATGCAGGTTCTTCTCGTTTCTACCTATCGATGGAAGACTCACTGCTGCGTATCTTCACCTCTGATCGTATGGCAAGCCTGATCCAAAGTGGTATGGATGAGGGCGAAGCGATTGAATCTAAGATGTTATCTCGTTCGATCGAGAAAGCTCAGCGTAAAGTAGAAGGTCGCAACTTCGATATTCGTAAGCAGTTGCTCGAATACGATGACGTGGCGAATGACCAGCGTAAGGTTGTTTACGAACTTCGCGATGAACTGATGAATGTTGAAGACATCAGCGAAATGATCGAACAAAACCGCGTTGATGTTCTGTCTGCAACGATTGATGAGTACATCCCACCACAATCTCTGGAAGATATGTGGGATATTGAAGGCCTTCAAGAGCGTCTTAAAAATGACTTTGACCTCAATGCCCCAATCAAACAGTGGCTTGAGGAAGACGACAAGCTATACGAAGAAGCATTGCGCGAGAAGATCCTAGATACCGCGGTAGCCGTTTACAAACAGAAAGAAGAAGTGGTCGGTGCGCAAGTACTCCGTAACTTTGAAAAATCTGTCATGCTACAAACGCTAGATACATTGTGGAAAGAACACCTAGCTGCGATGGATCACCTTCGTCAAGGTATTCACTTACGTGGTTATGCACAGAAGAACCCTAAGCAAGAATACAAACGTGAGTCATTTGAACTGTTTGAAGGTCTTCTTGATTCTCTAAAAGCTGACGTGATCACGATTCTTTCTAAGGTCCGCGTTCAACAGCAGGAAGAAGTAGAACGTATGGAAGCTCAGCGTCTTGCTCAAGCTGAAGAAGCGGCTCGACGTGCGCAAGCTCAACATGCGTCTGCTGATAATCAGTTGTCTGATAGTGATGAATCGCAAGGTGCTCACCAACCGGTCGTTCGTGATGAACGTAAAGTGGGACGCAACGAACCATGCCCATGTGGTAGTGGTAAAAAATACAAGCAGTGCCACGGACAAATAAACTAATGTCTTGGCTGAGGACAGCGTCGGCAGTGCCTATTTACTCACGTAAACTCCGCATTGCCTGGTTGTCCCTAACGCGTGCTGCTATGGAAAATTGATAATATAAAGAGTCGCGTTTGCGGCTCTTTTTGTATCTAATGGTTGTAATTAGAACAGTCTGCCCAGTTGCAGGGTATGGCAACCAAAGTAATTAGGAAGTCAGATGAAAAGAATCCATATTGTCGCAGGTATTATTTTTAACCTCGATAAATCACAGGTATTCATTACAAAACGTCCAGATGACAAGCATAAAGGGGGCTTCTGGGAGTTTCCTGGCGGTAAAGTTGAGCAGGGTGAAACCATTGAACAGGCTATGATTCGAGAGCTTGAAGAAGAAATTGGTATTACGACTACCGAGCAGCAACCTTTTGAACACTTGGAGTTTGATTATCCAGATAAGTCACTCAAATTTGATTTCATGACAGTGACTCAATTTGAAGGTGAACCCTACGGTAAAGAAGGGCAACAGGGTTTGTGGGTTGCGATAGATGAACTTGTTAATTACACCTTTCCTGAAGCCAATGTGCCGATTCTAGAGCGAGTAGTAAAAGAGTTTTACTAACTTGCACTCTATAGCCGACTAGCCATCGCCTATTAATACTGTTAGTTTTATCCAATTGGCTATAAGAACAACTATTCGAAGAATGGAGAAAATGCAATGGTACGTATTGCAATTGCAGGAGCAGCGGGTCGCATGGGCCGCAATCTAGTTAAAGCGACTTGCTTAAACCAGCAAGCTCAAGTGGCAGCTGGCTCAGAACGCCCTGAATCATCATTAGTGGGTGTGGATATCGGCGAATTATGCGGTGAAGGGAAGCTCGACGTTTTTCTGACTGATGACCTAGCAAAAGAGGTTGATAACTTTGATGTGATCATTGACTTTACCGCCCCCGCGAGCACGTTGGCGAATATTGAGCTTTGTAAGCAACACGGAAAGTGCATTGTGATCGGGACAACCGGATTTTCAGATCAAGAACGTGAACTGATTGATCAGCATGCTAAAGCGATCCCTGTTGTGATGGCGCCAAATTACTCGGTTGGCGTTAACCTAGTATTTAAACTTCTAGAGAAAGCCGCCAAAGTAATGGGTGATTACTGCGATATCGAAATTGTAGAAGCTCACCACAGACATAAAGTTGATGCTCCTTCAGGGACTGCTATTGGTATGGGCCAAGCGATTGCTGAAGCTATGGGCAATAAGCTCAATGACGTCGCCGTATACGCACGTGAGGGTATTACGGGTGAACGTACAAAAGATGAAATCGGCTTCGCAACCATTCGTGCAGGCGACATCATTGGCGAACATACCGCTATGTTTGCTGATATTGGTGAGCGTGTTGAGATTACACACAAGGCGACCGATAGAATGACGTTTGCCAACGGTGCTGTGAAAGCCGCGGTGTGGCTAAAAGAGAAGCCAGCCGGTTTTTATACAATGACAGATGTACTTGGACTCAATGAACTCTAATTTGAGGTGAATGGGTCAACACGATCAAATCATTAAAGCAATATTAAATAATTATGCGCTGGGTTATCCCGGCGCTTTTTGTATTTGTCCATAGTTAGGGGCTGCTATACCCTTTATTAAAGCGCAGTGACTAGTTAAGTTTAGTTATGTTTTTGGCGATTATTGTCACTTATTGGCATTAAATGCTTAAAAGTGAGAGTTAACTTTGGTGGTGCAACGTTTGCGTAAATCATAGCTAAAAAAGTGTGATCTGAAATCTGTTATGGTTAGTGAGATTCATCGTATTTTCATGAACACGATTGCTAATCGCGAGTAAACTTGTTTTTTTGGGGGTCTAAAACCATTTTTTGTTTTAACTGCTTTAAATAGTAAATTTATTTTCATGTCTATGTTGACACGAACCGCAAGCGTCTTTAGAATACCGCCAATTTGTCTAAAATACCTATTTGCGTTTTTTTATTGCGCCAAGGAAGGCAAATTTGCAGTTAAATTTATTATTTTTGCATTTTTATTCTGGAGGTTGTCTTGAGTAAATCAGCACTGTTAGTCCTAGAAGATGGGACAGTGTTCCGCGGTGTTTCCATTGGAGCAGATGGTTTATCCGTTGGTGAAGTTGTTTTTAATACCTCGATGACGGGGTACCAAGAAATCCTCACTGATCCTTCCTATTCCCAACAGATCGTCACCCTTACTTATCCTCACATTGGCAATACCGGTACTAATACCGAAGACGAAGAATCTTCTTCAATCCACGCACAAGGCCTTGTGATTCGCGATCTTCCTCTTATCGCTTCTAACTTCCGTAACCAACAATCCCTTTCTGACTACCTTAAATCGCAAAATATCGTCGGTATTGCTGATATCGATACGCGTAAACTTACTCGTATTTTGCGTGAAAAAGGTGCACAGAACGGTTGTATCGTCGCTGGTAACAACTTAGACGAGGCTCTAGCTCTTGCTAAAGCGAAAGAATTCCCTGGCCTAAAAGGTATGGACCTTGCGAAAGAAGTTACAACAAAAGAAGCGTACCAATGGAAACAGGGCTCGTGGACGCTTGAGGGTGGACTTCCTGAAGCGCAAGACGATAGCGAGCTGCCATATCATGTTGTTGCCTACGACTTCGGTGCGAAACGCAACATCCTGCGTATGCTTGTTGACCGAGGCTGCCGCCTAACCGTTGTACCTGCTGAAACTTCAGCGGAAGAAGTCTTAGCTCTGAATCCAGATGGCGTATTCTTATCGAACGGCCCTGGCGATCCAGAACCATGTACTTACGCAATTGAAGCGACAAAAGTATTCCTAGAAAAAGGTTTGCCAGTCTTTGGTATCTGTCTTGGCCACCAAATCCTAGCACTAGCTTCTGGTGCGAAGACTGTGAAGATGAAGTTCGGTCACCATGGTGCTAACCACCCAGTTAAAGACCTAGACCGCAATGTTGTCATGATTACTTCTCAGAACCACGGTTTTGCGGCGGATGAAGCAACGCTACCTGAGAACTTGCGTGCAACTCACGTGTCACTATTTGATGGCTCTCTTCAAGGTATCCACCGTACGGATAAGCCAGCATTTAGCTTTCAAGGTCACCCTGAAGCAAGCCCAGGTCCACATGACGCGGCTCCGCTATTTGACCACTTTATCGAACTAATCAAACAACACAGCGCTTAATTCGGAGTAGTAGAGAATGCCAAAACGTACTGACATAAAAAGTATTCTAATTCTAGGTGCAGGCCCGATTGTTATCGGTCAGGCATGTGAGTTTGACTACTCTGGTGCTCAAGCATGTAAAGCACTGCGTGAAGAGGGTTACCGAGTAATTCTTGTTAACTCGAACCCAGCAACCATCATGACTGACCCAGACATGGCGGATGCCACTTACATTGAACCAATTCAATGGGAAGTCGTGCGTAAGATCATCGAAAAAGAGCGTCCAGATGCGGTTCTCCCAACGATGGGTGGTCAGACAGCGCTTAACTGTGCACTAGACCTAGAGAAGCACGGCGTCCTTGCCGAATTCGGTGTAGAGATGATTGGTGCAACGGCTGACGCTATCGATAAAGCAGAAGACCGTTCTCGTTTCGATAAAGCGATGAAGTCTATCGGCCTTGAGTGTCCACGTGCTGATACGGCGAAAACAATGGAACAAGCTTACGCTGTTCTGGATATGGTTGGCTTCCCTTGTATTATTCGTCCTTCATTCACTATGGGTGGTACCGGTGGTGGTATCGCGTATAACAAAGAAGAGTTCGAAGAGATCTGTCGTCGTGGTCTTGACCTTTCTCCAACAAACGAACTGCTAATCGATGAATCTCTAATCGGTTGGAAAGAGTACGAGATGGAAGTGGTTCGTGATAAAGCGGACAACTGTATCATCGTATGTTCTATCGAGAACTTCGACCCAATGGGTATTCACACGGGTGACTCAATTACAGTTGCTCCAGCTCAAACGTTGACCGACAAAGAATACCAACTGATGCGTAACGCATCTCTAGCGGTACTGCGCGAAATTGGTGTTGAAACAGGTGGTTCTAACGTACAGTTTGGTATCAACCCGAAAGATGGCCGCATGGTTATCATCGAGATGAACCCTCGTGTATCTCGCTCTTCTGCTCTAGCTTCTAAAGCAACAGGTTTCCCAATCGCGAAGATTGCAGCGAAACTGGCTGTTGGTTTTACGCTTGATGAGCTACAAAATGACATCACGGGTGGTGCAACTCCAGCATCATTCGAACCAACTATCGACTATGTAGTAACAAAGATTCCTCGTTTTAACTTCGAGAAATTCGCAGGTGCTAACGATCGTCTAACAACTCAGATGAAGTCCGTTGGTGAGGTTATGGCGATCGGTCGTAACCAACAAGAATCTCTACAAAAAGCACTTCGTGGTCTAGAAGTTGGTGCAAATGGTTTTGACGAGATGGTTGACCTAGATGCGCCAGACGCACTAACAACTATTCGCCATGAGCTGAAAGAAGCCGGTGCCGAGCGTATTTGGTACATCGCTGATGCATTCCGTGCTGGTATGTCAGTCGATGGCGTATTCAACCTAACGCAAATTGACCGCTGGTTCCTTGTTCAAATTGAAGAACTTGTTAGCCTAGAAAACCAAGTTAAAGCGGGTGGCTTTGCTGGTCTAACGGAAGATGTTCTGCGTAAGATGAAGCGCAAAGGTTTCTCTGATGCTCGTCTATCTTCAATCCTAGGTGTATCGGAAAGCGAAATCCGTCGTCTGCGTGACCAGTATGATATTCATCCGGTATACAAACGTGTTGATACGTGTGCGGCTGAATTTTCATCTGATACGGCTTACATGTACTCATCTTACGATGACGAATGTGAAGCTCAACCGACAGATAGAGATAAGATCATGGTTCTTGGCGGAGGTCCAAACCGTATCGGCCAAGGTATTGAATTTGACTACTGTTGTGTTCACGCATCACTAGCTCTACGTGAAGATGGTTACGAAACTATCATGGTCAACTGTAACCCAGAGACCGTTTCTACCGATTACGATACGTCTGACCGTCTGTACTTCGAACCTGTAACACTGGAAGATGTACTTTCAATCGTGCGTGTTGAGAAGCCAAAAGGCGTTATCGTTCAGTACGGTGGTCAGACTCCACTTAAATTGGCTCGTGCGCTTGAAGCCGCGGGTGTACCAATCATTGGTACTAGCCCAGATGCAATCGACCGTGCCGAAGATCGTGAGCGTTTCCAAGCAGCAGTTGAGCGTTTAGGCCTGTTACAGCCAGAAAACGCGACCGTAACCACTATGGAACAAGCGGTTGAGAAGTCGAAAGAAATTGGCTTCCCACTTGTTGTACGTCCTTCCTATGTACTTGGTGGTCGTGCGATGGAAATCGTATACGATGAGCAAGACCTACGTCGTTACTTCAATGAAGCGGTTAGCGTATCGAACGAGTCGCCAGTTCTTCTTGACCGTTTCCTAGATGATGCAACGGAAGTTGATATCGATGCTATCTGTGACGGTGAGCGTGTGGTTATCGGCGGTATCATGGAGCATATCGAGCAAGCGGGCGTTCACTCAGGTGACTCGGCATGTTCACTTCCTGCTTACACGCTAAGCCAAGAAATCCAAGACAAGATGCGCGAGCAAGTTGAGAAGCTAGCCTTCGAACTTGGTGTACGTGGTCTAATGAACACTCAGTTCGCAGTGAAAGATAACGAAGTTTACCTAATTGAAGTCAACCCACGTGCTGCACGTACGGTTCCATTCGTATCGAAAGCAACAGGTGCACCACTAGCGAAAATTGCTGCACGTGTTATGGCGGGTCAATCTCTAGAGTCTCAGGGCTTCACTAAAGAGATCATCCCACCATACTACTCAGTGAAAGAAGTTGTACTACCATTCAACAAATTCCCAGGTGTTGACCCACTGCTAGGCCCTGAAATGCGCTCTACTGGTGAAGTGATGGGTGTCGGCGCAACGTTTGCTGAAGCTTACGCTAAAGCAGAACTTGGTTGTGGCGCGGTTTACCCAGAAGGTGGTCGTGCGCTACTGTCTGTTCGTGAAGGCGATAAACAGCGTGTAGTGGACCTTGCTTCTAAACTAACTAAGCTTGGTTACCAACTAGATGCAACGCATGGTACAGCGGTAATTCTAGGTGAAGCGGGCATTAACCCTCGTCTAGTGAACAAGGTACACGAAGGTCGTCCACACATTCTTGACCGTATCAAGAACAATGAGTACACCTATATCGTCAACACGGCTTCTGGTCGTCAAGCGATTGAGGATTCTAAAGTACTACGTCGTGGCGCACTGGCAGAGAAAGTAAACTACACAACGACGCTAAACGCAGCTTTTGCTGTATGTATGGCACACACTGCAGACGCGAAAACGTCGGTTACTTCAGTTCAAGAGCTGCACGCAAGAGTCGCGGCGAACGAAGCGAAATAAAAATCAGTAGGCTCGCAACAGAGCTTATATGACAACCTCATTGCCCGCTCATTTGAGCGGGCTTTTTTATCTCGATATTGTTGAAAATATGGAATGGGTTATAGTCGAATCTTTCTCTAAGTGAATTGTTAACTTGATGATATTTTGATTAACAGATAGCTGATAACCAATTGATTGAGAATGGAACTAACACTCGAAATTCTGACGATTCTTTTCATCGCAGCGACCACTGCTGGCTTTATTGACGCAATGGCTGGAGGCGGTGGTTTAATTACGCTGCCTGCACTTCTTGCTGCTGGTGTTCCGCCTACGCAAGCGCTGGCAACCAACAAACTACAAAGTTCGTTTGGCAGCTTTTCCGCAAGCTGGTATTTCGTGCGTAATGGCTTAGTGAGCATTAAAGAAATGCGTTTGGCGATAGCATGTACGTTTATCGGTTCAGCCGTTGGTGCTGAGGCGGTGCAATATATCGACGCAGGCGTCTTAACAAGCCTAATACCGATTTTGCTGGTTGCTATCTCACTCTACTTTCTTCTTACCCCAAAAACCAAGCAGTATTCAGGGCAGGCAAAGATCTCTGAAGCCATGTTCGCCTTTTCCGTTGGCGGAGGCGTGGGATTCTATGATGGATTTTTTGGTCCGGGAACTGGTTCTATCTTTACCGTTTGTTTTGTGGCTTTAGGTCACTTTTCGCTGGTGGATGCGACCGCTCGAACCAAGGTACTTAACTTCACATCTAATATCGCCGCATTACTATTTTTTGTTCTCGCTGGCTTGCCTGTTTGGGAGATCGGTTTAGTCATGGCAGTAGGAGGATTTATCGGAGCACAACTAGGCGCAAAGGTCGTGGTGACTAAAGGGCAAAAGTGGATCCGCCCTCTGGTGATTACCATGTCTATGCTAATGGCACTGAAGCTGCTTTGGGAACAGCATCAGCAATGGTTGTTATCAATGTTCTGATCCTGGGGTTTTGATAAGAAGACGTTCGACAACAAATATGAATCGGGCGGTATAGAGAGCTCAATTGTTCGAAATGAGAGCAGTATTTGGGCTCAATTTTCATCGCCTTGATCACCGAGATTGGTACTAAAGCTGGCGCTATTCCTTGCATTGCTAGTTGAGCTGCGGCTGAATAGGAGTCCATCTGCATGATCGGCTTGATATTAAGACGGGTTAAAATATCGAGTTGGTAACTGTTCGCTGGATTATTCAGATCATTGGTAATGATCGTATTGGGTAGGGCGGTAAGCTTTTGATCCGATACGATATAGAAGGCTTCATCAATCAAGTGAAACTGCATAAGATTGTTCTGCTTGGAAAGATGACCGGCACATACACCAATGTGTGCCTTACCAGATTGAACGTGTTCAACGATTCTTGGTGTGTGATTAGTGGTTAGAGTCAGATAGGGATCAATTTGAAAGTAGTCCGCGATAACCGTCGATAAATAGCCTGCAACCAAGGTTTCCGAGCAATCGAGTTTTAAAATGCTTTGATCCGCCATGACCTGTTGATCATTGATCAGTCCCTGTAGCTCGTTAAAAGCGGGCCCAATACTATTGATAAGATTGAGGGCATCCTGAGTGAGTTGAACATTTCGTCCATCTGGCACGATCAGCTTTTTACCGAGCTTGCTTTCTAAATTGGCAATACGTTTACTGACGGCCGATTGGCTAATGTAGAGCAGACTGCCAGTGCGGCTCATGGTTTTCGCTTTGCTTAAAACGAGTAAGGTTTCGATACCTTCTAATAGCATCTTGTCAATTCTGTCGCGGAAGAATAGGGTTAATGTATCTTACACTCGTGTGGCTAAGATAGAGCAAACATAAAAAAGGCGCTCAATGAGCGCCTTTTCGAGTTCATAAACTGAGATTATAGAGACTCAGTGAAAGTACGTGCGATTACGTCACGTTGCTGTTCAACTGTTAGTGAGTTAAAACGAACTGCGTAGCCAGAAACGCGGATAGTCAATTGTGGGTACTTTTCTGGGTGAGCAACAGCATCTTCAAGAGTTTCACGCTTAAGAACGTTAACGTTTAGGTGTTGACCACCTTCGATGCGTGGTGCTGTTTCGATAGCAACTTCGCGGCTTTCGTACTCGCCAAGTTCGTTGATCGCAACAACTTGATCTGCTTCAAAGCCTGCGTTTGCTGCAACACAGCGTGCTTCGTTTTTCTCGCTGTCTAGTAGCCAGATTGAGTTAAGTAGATCGTCGTTTGCTGCTTTAGTGATTTGAATACCTTGGATCATTACTATCTCCTAGTCCACTTAGTGGTTAATTGGTGTTAACTTTCGAATTTTGTTGAGCTACGTATTATATAGTCAATATCCACTATGATAGTATTGATTTATGTCAAATAACAACTAAAAACATTAAATAAATGAAGGTTATTTTATTGTTCTAAATCAATAAAATCTTTAAAAACAATGTATTTACAATAAATTTGAATGTATAAAAAATATTTAAGTGATCATTTTGTTGTAAATTTACTACAAAATTAGCTAAGGAATTGAACCTAGTGCACTAAATACCTGTTAATTGGTAGCCATTCTGAAAGTGTAAAGTGATTAAATGACAATGATAAAAAATAGCGACGGAAAGAAATTTATTGGTGCCCATGTCTCTGCGGCGGGTGGTGTTGATCAAGCTCCACTCAGAGCTCGTGAAATCGGGGCCAATGCTTTTGCTCTGTTTACGAAAAATCAGAGGCAATGGGTGGCCAAGCCATTGGATCAGAAAACCATCTCGGCTTTTAAAGCAAACTGCAAAATGCTGGGTTTTTCTGCGCGGCAGATATTGCCACATGATTCATACCTGATTAATTTGGGCGCGCCTGAAGAGGACAAACTCGCTAAGTCTCGGGCTGCGTTTATTGATGAAATGGAGCGCTGTCATCAGCTTGGTCTAACACTGCTCAACTTCCACCCAGGGAGTCACTTAAAGAAAATTTCAGAAGAAGAGTGTTTATCTCGTATTGCCGAGTCTATTAATCTTGCTCACCAAGCGGTTCCAGACGTCGTTGCCGTTATCGAAAATACGGCGGGTCAAGGAACCAACTTGGGATGGCGATTTGAACATCTCGCAGAGATTATTGAGCAGGTGGAGGATAAATCACGTGTGGGGGTCTGTATTGATACCTGTCATACATTTGCGGCAGGTTACGATTTGAGCAGTTTTGCTGCTTGTGACGCAACGTTTGCTGAGTTCGATTCTATCGTTGGTATGCGCTATTTAAAGGCAATGCACATTAATGACTCAAAAATAGCGTTAGGCGGCAAAGTAGACCGCCATCACTCTTTAGGTGTTGGGGAGATAGGCTGGCACTGTTTTGAATATATTGCCAAAGATGCAAGATTTGATGGCATACCTTTGATTCTAGAGACCATTGACCCCGATATTTGGTCGCAAGAAATCGCCAAATTAAGAGAGTTTCATCATCAGGCATTAAGTGAAACTGAATAAAAGAAAATGTTGGCATTAATTTTTCATGGCTTGTTCTGTGTTCAATGCAATGGAGAGGTCATTATGCCTTATTCTTCTTTTTATACTGCTGCGCGTCCTGTTCGTTACCCTACGCCAAATCGTCACATTACGGGACAAGGTCACTACCGTACACCACAGAAGCAGTAATCTTATCTTTGTTCCTTCTACTTATTTTGCGACAATTGAAGCGCAAGCTTTAGGTAGAAGGAATAGAGGATGAAGTCTCAACTCACATGGCACGATGTTATCGGAGCTGAAAAACAGCAAGATTACTTTAAACAGACTTTAGCGTTTGTAGAAAGTGAAAGGGCATTGGGTAAAGTGGTTTATCCTCCAGCAAAAGATGTGTTCAACGCGTTTAAATCGACTGAATTTGGCGATGTGAAAGTGGTGATTTTGGGTCAAGATCCTTACCATGGCCCCAATCAAGCTCACGGATTATGTTTTTCTGTTCTTCCTGGTGTAAAAACACCGCCTTCACTTGTCAATATGTATAAAGAACTCGCACAAGATATCGAAGGGTTTGAAGTGCCAGCCCATGGCTATTTGCAAAGCTGGGCTGAGCAAGGTGTCTTATTATTGAATACTGTATTAACGGTAGAGCAAGGAAAGGCACACTCTCACGCTAAGTCAGGATGGGAAACGTTCACAGACAGAGTGATAGAAGCCGTTAATCAACATCAGAGTGGTGTTGTATTCCTTCTCTGGGGAGCGCATGCGCAGAAAAAAGGTCGATTTATTGATCGCAATAAGCATTTTGTCTTGGCAGGTACGCATCCCTCTCCGCTTTCTGCTCATCGAGGCTTTTTTGGCTGTCGCCATTTTTCACAAGCAAACCAGATATTGATTCAGCAAGGATTGACGCCGATTGAATGGCGCTTGCCGTTACAAGTGGACTGAACGTCTCCTATTGTTCGATGTTTGTCTAAATTTTGGTCATGATCAAAGCGGGAAGAGCGGTCCTCTTATACACTTATTAAATATAGGTGTTAAGGAGAGTCGCTATGATGATTGAAAGGATACGTCGAGAGCATGGCTATATGGTTCGTTTACTTGCTCTGCTACGTCATAAGTTAACGCAGTTGAAAAGTGAGCGCCCGGTGAATTATCGTGTATTAAGAGAGTTAGTTGATTACCTCGCTAACCATTCAGAAAAAGTTCACCACCCTAAAGAAGACATTCTGTATCACTACTACACAGAGCATTATGGTCATCACCACCAAATTGATAATTTGGAGTTAGAGCACGAGACCTTGTCCAAGAAGACCCATGATTTTCTTGGTGTTGTCGATATGGTGTTGCAGGACGCCGTGATTCCACAAGATATGTTTATCGAGCAACTCGAGGGTTTTCTTGATTCACAGAAAGCGCATCTAGAAATAGAAGAGAAGTCGATATTCCCTTATCTGATCGATAAGTTTACGGTACAGGATTGGCAGGCTGTAGAACAGCAATGGAGTGTGTGTGAAGATGATCCTGTCTTTGGCACTACGATTGCTGAGCAGTACAAAGAGTTGGCCGAACGTGTTCATCAAACCGAACACGAATGCATTTAATATAAAAAGGTAAAAAAGAGGCGAAATCGCCTCTTTTTTATAATTCAACTTTCTCTAAATCATCAAAGCCGATATCCATATCCATTAACTCTCTTTGTAGTCGCTGGCGATCTTTTATCGCTTCGATTTCTCGCCATTTACGCTTAACCGGTTTTGAACGGCCAACTCGTCCTTTTGGAAAATCCTGTTCATACATTTCTTCAAAGTTTAAGCCTTCCATAAGCTACCTCGTTATGATTTTTGTCCCTCTAAATGGGGTCATTTTTTAATACCATATCTAAATCAACCGTAACCTTGATTCGTTTCTCATTTGTTACGTTTCAATGAAGTTTTTGCTGATATTGTGCTAGCGAGTCACAAATTGACAGGGTGTAATTGGTTGTTTTTTGTTCGGTTGGGTGGCAAATTGGCGCTAATTTACCATCGCTAGGTTGTTAACTCGCTGTACAACACTTCATCTTGGTGAGAGTCAATTGGCTATGTGTCTATGAGCAGAAGAGGTCTTGGTGATTTATACCTTATTACATTAACTCAATGCCTTGCGTGGTAAGGAATCTTAATGATGACATGCTCATCAAAATAATATGTTTCGGAATATGCTGGTTGTTGTAATTTTTTAGAGTAATTGTTTTGCTTTTGTGGGGTGATTGCATTGTTATGTGTTAATTGTTGGTAACTATATGGTGAAAAATAACAAATAAATACATCTGTTTGCATATTGATTTTTGTTCTTCTTCGCTGCATTATCCGCCCGTCAAAAAATACGCTGATACGTAAAATGGAAGCATGAGGCGAGTTTTACAGGTCTAAACTGCATAGAACAACTATATCAACGCTAAGCAATATTGACACTTAGTGGGGCAGTTAGATGGATGGCTGGGAAGCGGAGATCAGCGAAATCTCAATATGAGGATGTTATGACAGACTTAATTAATTTAATGAATGACCTGCTTTGGGGTTCAATTCTTGTTTATCTTCTGGTCGGTGTGGGAATTTATTTTACAGTCCGCTTGGGCTTCATTCAGTTTCGCCACTTCGGTCACATGTTCTCGGTACTGAAAAACAGCCGCAAAGCTGATAAAGCAGGTATCTCATCTTTCCAAGCACTTTGTACGAGTTTAGCGGCGCGTGTTGGCACGGGTAACATGGCGGGGGTTGCCGTTGCTCTAACCGCTGGTGGCCCTGGCGCTATCTTCTGGATGTGGCTAATCGCAATGCTGGGTATGGCAACTTCGTTTGCAGAAAGTACCCTAGCTCAGCTATACAAAACCAAAGATGATGACGGTAACTACCGCGGTGGCCCAGCATACTACATGGAAAAAGGCCTAGGTATGCGCTGGATGGGGGTTCTCTTCTCGGTATTCTTGATCATTGCGTTTGGTTTGGTTTTCAACGCGGTACAAGCCAACTCTATTGCCAATGCAATGCATAATGCATTCGGTTGGGATGATACTTACGTTGGTATTGTGGTTGTCCTGCTATCTTCGATTGTTATTTTTGGTGGTATCAAGCGTATCGCTCGTGTCGCAGAACTGATTGTTCCAGTTATGGCATTGGCTTACCTACTTCTTGCTATGTTTGTCATGGTGATTAACATCGAAAAGCTTCCAGCGGTTCTGACGTTGATCTTTAAGAGCGCGTTTGGCTTACAGGAAGCGGCTGCAGGTGGTTTAGGCTATGCTATTGCTCAGGCGATGATTAACGGTGTTAAACGCGGTCTATTTTCAAATGAAGCTGGTATGGGTTCAGCACCTAACGCTGCAGCATCCGCGACACCATATCCGCCACACCCAGCCTCTCAAGGTTATGTACAGATGTTGGGCGTATTTATGGACACGATCGTTATCTGTTCAGCTACAGTTGCCATTATCCTGATGTCTGGTGAGTATGTTCCTCACGGTGAAATTACCGGTATCGAGCTAACTCAAACGGCGTTGAGTTCTCAGGTGGGTGACTGGGGTAGTATCTTTGTTGCGGTAGCGATTTTCTTCTTCGCCTTTACCTCTATTATTGCTAACTACTCTTACGCTGAAACTAACTTGATTTTCTTAGAGCACAACCATAAAGCAGGTCTTGGCATTTTCCGTATTATCGTGCTTGGCATGGTGATGTTTGGTGCAGTCGCCTCTCTACCTGTTGTGTGGTCGCTTGCTGATGTTTCAATGGGCTTGATGGCGATAGTCAACTTGATTGCTATTCTTCTGTTGTCTGGCATCGTGATCAAACTTGCTAAAGATTACAATCGTCAACTTGGTGAAGGCAAAGTTCCTACGTTTGATTCAAACGACTTCCCTGAGCTAAAGTCTCAACTTAAAGATGGTATCTGGGATCAGAGCAACAAAGACTAATTGTAAGCGTTCACCAAGGTAGCTTGACTTGTCATGATTAAAGGGAGCGAGACTTCGTTTAGACTTCTTTGGGGAATATAACTACACAAGCCGTATGTTTTTGTTTTCCAAAGCCTACAATTTGGTCTAAAGCACTTTTACCTATTGGAATATAGGCAGCTGATACCGCATCTTGCGTTTCTTCAATCAAAGGGTCGTGAAAGTAAAAAAACTGTTCACTCATCCCGCTGAGTACAATCCAATGAGGTTCTTTGCAACCATTAAATCGGTAGGTGCTAATGAGCAATAACACAGCGGCACCCTGTTGAATCCAGTTTTCTATTTGCGGAATGTGTGTGGGGGGGCTTGTTCAACTTTAATATCGGTCTGTTCGATTATGATCCATAAAGTCGCCATGGACCAGTTCGATCACGGATTTTTTCAGTGGGTCACGAACAGAGTGCATATCCAGCGAGTTGTTCGTTTTCTTTGGCGATAAATAACAGACAGTGATGAGATTGAATAAACCGCTTCATTTGTCTACGGTTTATATTGTCACTGGTGAATACCTGATTTTCCAAGGAAAGAAGAGAATCTAAATCATCGAGTTGAGCGTTACTGTATTCCATTTCAGCCTCGTTATTTGCTTTGATGATCTCACCCAACAATTCATGCTAAACCTCAAGCAAACGGAATTACTGACCTTAAATAAAGTACCGCTACCAAACAGTATGGTTTTGCGTGTTGGTGCCAGTGAGCAGTTGGAAGAAGCGGTGAATAAAATCGGTTTCCCGATGGTGTTAAAAGTGCCGGATGGCGCCTTCTCCATCGACGTAGTGAAAGTGAAAAATGTAGAAGAACTAACGAAGCAGTGTGATAAGGTTTTTGAGAAAAGTGCGTTGATTTTGGCGCAAGAATATCTACCAACGGATTTCGATTGGCGAATCGGTATCATGAATCGCCAACCCATTTATGCGTGCAAGTATTTAATGAGCCGTGGCCATTGGCAGATTTATCAACATCATGATTCAGGTCGGGTTACCTCTGGTGGATTTGAAACACTCGATATTAAACATGTCCCTAAGCATGTAATTGATGCTGGTACTAAAGCTGCCAACTTAATTGGCTGTGGAATCTATGGGGTGGACGTAAAAGAGATCGGTGACAAGGCATATGTCATTGAAGTCAATGATAACCCAAGTATTGATCATCATGTTGAAGATGCCTTTTTGGGGGATTTACTTTACGACAGAATTGTCACCGAATTTTTACGACGAATTCAAATGCGTGGTCTCTGATGCTGAAGAAATGTCCAAGCGAATGAAATATGCCACTTTGTTACAAATGGTCGATGTCTTAGTAAGAGTTAGATAGACCGTCCGAAATCGAGCTTGCAAAAGAGGTAAGCTCGGCTAGGAACTTTATTTGGAGTTATCCGTTATCAACTAAATTAGTAAAGTACTAAATTGGAAGTGTCCATCTTCGTTTCAGCCAGTGCTGGTTGAAACAGTTTTGCCCCAAAGTGAGTTAGAATAAAAAATCAGTCATATTCTATTCATCCTATTCCCCTTACAAAAACTTATCCGAATTCACCTCAGCTATCATCTGTATCTAGGGCGGTTTAGTATTGCTCGTTATGTGTCCACAAATGTTCTAATGCCGTTGAATGCTCGACTTCTTTAATTCTGATTAATGCTTCAGATAACTCAGCTTCCAGAAGTTCAGCTAGTTCACCAGTATCATCATTGACTAGCATCTCCCAATAACTATCCGCCAAACTTTTTTCTCCAGCGATAGCAGTTTTTCGTGAGTTTTCTAGTGTGCTATCACCATCAAGATTGAAAACAGCAATAGTGTTATCAGCAATTTCTTTATTTTGCTGTGTTAAACCAGCTCTAGATCTAACCTTTCCAGAATTAAGGAAAAGTAATAACTCACTAGGATCCATCACATCAGGTTTACATACCTTGGCTAAGTCTATTTTTTTAGCGGCTGGAGCCTCATCTTTGTACTTCCCGCAACGATTCGGATTGTTACATGAACCAAATAAGTTATCCCAATTAAAGGTCATACTAGGTACTTGGCCCTTTTGAATGAAATGCTCAATATGTCTTTTGGTATTATCTTCATATAACTGGCACTCACAATACGCACAGAACCCACGCTGCATGATGTTGAGCTTTTCCCAAATATCGTTAGTTAAACCATTGGTTGAAATAACAGACCAATTATCTCGACCATGCCTAAATTGAGCTAAACAAAGGGGAGCATCACTACGAACCAATTTCTTCATCTGAATCAAATTCCTTTTAGTGCTCTGGCCTTTAATTTGAATTCTTGAGTTCTAATGTCGCCTTTAATTTTTACCACCTCAGGGTGATCAGTACCGAAATGCTTCACAATTTCATCAAATAACTTTATGCCTTCCTTCGACTTCCAGAGGTTCTCTGCAACCAAAGCCGAATAATCAGAAAGCCAACTTGCTTCGCATACTGGTGGAACAGAAAACGTGCCCATAATCTGTTCTAGAACATCAGAGCTACACACACCTTTGGTCTGATATATTGGTTTGTCTATAGAAGCAACTCCATTGTCATCAAATCGAAGTATACGAATGCAATCTTTATCTACAGTAGACAGTACCTGGGGGCTATGAGTGGTCACGATGAATTGGAGGTTAGGGAAAGTCGCTTGAAGGCCAATTAGGATTTCTTGTTGCCATTTGGGATGGAGGTGTAATTCAATTTCATCAATAATTACAATTCCATGACCATGTAAAGGGGCATCAGCGTCAGGATTTAGGTTAACTAAACGTCTTGCCAAATCTCCAGAAAGAGCTATCAGCATCTTCTGACCTTGTGATAACTGGGCTATATTCACTCTATTCCCAAAGTTATCAACCATTAGTCTGGCCTTTCCTGAACTGCGATCCACTTCAAGGTTTTTTATTTCTGGAACAAGCGCTTCTATTGCTCGATTGACTAGCTCTAAATGTCGTTGATATTTTGCTGAAGATTGAGTCGTTAGTAAGTTCGCTAACTCTTGTTTTTTAGCATTTAACTTGGCACTGAATGCATCATTTTCAGGAAGCTCTTGCCCTGCATATACATCATCAATAGTAGCTTGCAAAGTAGCTATCTGAACCTTCAGTTCTTGAACTTCTTTAGTCTCCTCTCCTTTTGCTCGATTAACCAACTCTATATAAAGTTTAGAAAAATCTTCCAGTTTCCCGCTTCCATCTAAAGCGGTCTTAAGGTCAGAAAACCTATTGCTGACAATGTCCCCTGAAGCTGCCTCTGTGACCGTTGAAGACAATGAAAAATCTGAGCGTTCAACCGAATAGAAAACTAAAAGTGGAATATTTATTAATGGATTTTTAGCTGTACTTTTATACATATCAGCAACTTGTCTTATGGCTACTACATCCGTAGGTGAATTGCCATCATACCCAGAAACAGTGTTACCAATACTCGCATCAAACTTATTCTGCTTATCAAATTTAAACTTGGTTGCAACCTCACTAAACTCTTTAGAGTTAACATGGATATCACTTTCTGTAATCGGTCTACCAACTACATCTGTTTTTTCCAGATTATTATTCAACCACGACAATGTCTTCGCAATAGCTTCTGCAACACTCGTTTTTCCAGCCCCATTCGCACCGATGAGAACAGTAACTTTCTCATCAAATGAAATATCAAGAGCCGTAAATCTTCTGAAATCAGTCAGGTTTATTGATGATAAAACAAGTCTCTTTTCAAGAAGCGCAGATTCTACTTTAGTCAAATATTGACAAGCTAAGCCCGCATCTTTCTGCTCTACATTTTTACCTTCAGAGTAGTTTCGATACAGTTGATACGAAGATTGAAAATTCCCTTTATCTGAGCTTTGAATTAGGTGTTTAACAGATCTGCTTCTATTTTTGCGTGACTTAGCCATTTGATTCCTCAACAATTTGAGTAATTAACTCAGCTGAATATTTTCGTTTCAACGATTGAACAAACACAGGTTCTACATGCTTAGCGAAAGCAATAAGACCTCTAAGGTGTTGCCTATCCTCAGCATTAAGTTTATTTAGTTGAACTTGATGCACTAAATGTTTGATATATCTTTTGCGCTCTCTTCCTAGAGAGAGATTCCCATCATTACTAATGGTGATACCTGTAACATGTCTATTGTGAGCTCTAGATGAAAACCTAGTTTTCTTTCTATTGATTCTTATCGCACTCCCAAAAAAAACAGCTAGCTTTTCTTTTACAAGCTCTGGAAGGGCAAAAAGAGAGTCCTTATACTTGGTTGAGAAGGTCAAGTCATCAGCATACCGTGTATACATAATTTCCTTTTCAACGCATAACTTACTAAGAGCACAATCAAATTGGTACATGAAGAAATTTGATACTAGTGGAGAACTTGGTGCTCCTATACTGAGAACTAAAGCTTCTCCAGTTGTTTTACTTGGACACCAGAAAAGTAAGTTTTCTAAAGTTTGCTTATCTTGGTCTGAAGGCAAAGGCAGTATTGACTCCCAAACTTTCCAAAACAATTTATCAGAGATGGAATTGAAAAAGTTTTCGAGATCTAGCTTGAGTAAGTAAGGGTTATTTTTATGAGCAATTGCATTCTGCTTAATGCTCATTCCTTTTCGATAAGCCATTGCAGAGTCATGGATAGGTAACTGCTGAAGTTCCAAATACTTACGCTGATACTCTTTCAGCTCTTTAGAGGGTTGAGCAATAACTCGGTGTCCAGAGGTGCGCTTTGGAATGGTATAGACTTTGTACCTTTTAGGCGCACTCAGCAAAAAGCGAGCGACTTCGTCTTCACTCTTTTTCAACTCTAATGCTAGTTGTTCTATCAAAGTCATTTTTAATCCCATAAAAAGCCCAAGAGCATCACTCTTGGGCTTAACTCTTTACTAGAGGAAGCGATAGGTTCGCAACCTGATTGACGAACGGAGTGAGGAGATCAGGTTGCGAACCTATCGCAACCATAAAACCGTTCAATAAATTAGAGTCTGGCTAAACACCCGACTAGACGAATTCGTCCTAAGCTAAAGAGCTCTTTAATTATATAGTAAGTCTATGAGGTTATTCAATTTCATGTTGTTACTATTCTACTCTTAGTAATGCGTCGCTAACCAAGTAACCGCTTGATGCAAAGGAAGAAGCTATCAAACTTGTTCTTGAGCAGGTTGAAGTACAGGCAATTGGTATAAGTACTGACAAAGACAAGGTCGATACCTTGCCTTTTGAATATTTACGTGTCATTAAATCTGTTGCTGTACACAAGCGTTTCACATTAAGAAAACTTACCTCAACAGCCTTTATAGAATTTAAACTCTAAATGGTTTCTGTCCAAATACGATTCATTGCCAATTAAGAAAAGCAGTCTCTCGACCTCCTGAAAAAGTGGCATTGGAAATGGTTCAAGAACGGCTCAAATCTTCTCTCGCTCGCATAGATAGAGAAAAAGTGATCTTACTTCGACATATTTTGCCTAGTTTTTCTTTTTAAGTCAGAAAA